>JASLXL010000053.1 GCA_030740335.1 SAR202 cluster bacterium
CAACCTGGGAGACGCCTCGACGCCGCCCTCACGACACTCTTGTTCTCGGGTCCAGTATGCCTAAAGGATGTCCGATATGAGGATCCCGACGACGGTCAGCATGCCCAGTATTGGCACGATTGTGGCGCCCAGAAACATGTCCTCGGCTAGAAGGACCTGGAGCAGCACAGGCCTCTCAGCGTCAAGCTCCATCACATCGGTCGGACGACGCAACCAACTTCACCTCAACCCCCAGACCGATGGGGTGACTGGTCCGACCTTTGAATATCGCGACTTCATTTCTTGTCGATATGATTATCGGCGTGGCGAAACTCCGGAACCGTTGGCTACGACTCCCGCTGGGGCGCATCCAAGCCGCCTGGGTCTAGGGAGATGGTCAAAACGATTGAGCCGTTGACCTTTTGTCGCCCTCGCCGGGTCACCGCTGCCCACTAAAACAAACAGGACCCCGGCTGCGTACGAGAGCTCCCGGGGGTTACACGAGCGGTAAAGGGATAGCTGCCGATCTGCAAGTCAACGGCGCGGGACCTGCGCGATCATGGTTCTGCGCAGGGCTTCAGTCTCCTGGCTGGGTTCTACCCCGATCTCATCTCTCAAAATCTTCCTGCAGGCCTCGTACTGACGCAACGCCTCGTCCCTCCGGCCTGCCTCCCACAGAAGTCCTACAAGCTGACGGTGGATTTCCTCCCGCCCTTGGTCAACGCCTAGGGCGGCGCGGCAGGAGTCAATGGCGCCCGCCACGTCACCGCTCTCGGCAAGGATGGATGCCATCTGCCTGCGCATATTGAGGTACACCTCTTTCAGGTGAGTCCTTTCAAGCGAACACCAGTCGCTGTAACGCTCCTCTCCCATGTACTCCCCCCTGTACAGGGAAGCGACCCTCCTGTATTCGGTGAGAGCCCTCTCCCCATCACCATCGACTGCAGTTTCCGCCGCCTGACTCACCCCTTTCGCGAATTGCTCAGCATCTACCCACACCCGATCTGACGGGTCCAGATGCACCAGGTCGCCCTGGCTCAGAATAAAGGACGACACGCGGCCAGCCTCCAGCTCGGGCTCGAGGCTGCGACGCAGGGCGTGTAGAACGACGCGCAGGTTGCCACTGGATCGCCTCGGGTCGGACCCTGGCCACAGGAATTCCATCAGGGCCTGTCGAGGAAGAGGCCTTCCCCGATGAGCCACCAAGAGTTTCAACAATGTAAGAGCCCTCTTGAACCGCTGGAATCGAGCCATCGGAATGGGCTCCCCGTCCACGAACACCTCAAACGGTCCCAAACAGTTGATTTGGAGTCGAGAGGTCTCGCGGGGAAGCGTTTCCCTGTCGGGTCCCTGTCTCTTCTCACCGACGAGGTACGCCCATCGAAGGTACGCGCTAACCTGCACTGCGACCGGGAAAAGAATCCGTACCGCCGAGGCAATGTCGTACTCACTCTGCTTGCTGGCGATGCACAGGGCTCCAAGAATGCGACTTTCGGCCACCAGAGGCGCACTCAGATACCACCCAGGGATTCCGGACGGGCTCCCTCCTGGCCATGTTCCCGCCGCCAACAAGGGCACGCGAGAACGACGAATCAAGTCAGGAAACTCGTCTCCGATAGAGGACTGGCGGAACTCTCGCACGGCCTCAGTGGGGAGTCCTTGGTGCTCCATGAGGACGAGATCGTGGGATTCAGGGTCAAGCAAGAACAATTCTCCCGCATCGGCAGAGGTGGTGCGGAGCAGCGTGCTCACGAAAACGGCCAGGGCCTCTTGAGAGCCAACGGACTCCGATATCACCGGATAGATCGCCTCTACCGTTTCCAGAACCAGGGAGCGCGAATCCGCTGCGGCGGCGGCAGTCGGACCGACGAAACAGATGTTTCCCCGCTCAAAGGTCGGGAGAATACACTTGAGGAAGAAACAGTCCAGGTGGGTCTGTTTGCCTCCTGCCCACGGGGCCTGGAGCACCCGGTTATGGGCCCATGCTGAACCGGTTGTCCTTTGGATCAAGGGACAACCTTCTTCACAAGGACGACCGCTCCCCACGTCCACGGCGGGCATGATCTCGTAACACGGCCGCCCCAGAGCCTCGGACACTGGGATGCCCAGTCCTTGTTCCGCGTTGCGATTCCAGGCCACAATGCGGAGGTCTTCATCCACGGCGAAAACAGCACCCAGCGTGCGACCCACAAGTGTTTCCACTACCCCATGGCAGAACCTCCAGAACCGAGTCGCCGCAATCATATCACCCGCCATCGGAACAAGCACCTTCAGGGAAATTCCGTCCCCAACAGGCTTGTATTAACGGCCATTTAACGCTCCATTGCTAAACGTGCTCGCAGGTCCCCAAACGTGCGACCCGCAGCTCACTTCGGGAGGCTATCGGATTGTGAAGCAGGGAGGGAGCGGCACGGATGCGGGAAGGAAGGAGACGATCGTGACACAACAAGAACGAGGTAGCACCGAGGAACTGGCGAGCGATGATGGCCGTATGCCGGTGATGCAGGAAATCTACGACAACATATGGTTCCTGTTCCTAGTCAGCGGCATCATCATCCTGGTTTTCTACATCATCTGGGGGCTCATCGATCTCCTGAATACGCCCACGCTGCCCTAATGGAGGAGCAACCATGCCGGTAACAAGTCCCAGCGAACGGAACTGGTGGGACGTTCCGTTAGGCATACACGAGAAGATATGGCTCACCGTTGTCGTCCTGGTGGGCGTCGGCATGTTCGTGATGATGCCTGTGTGGCATGTCTTCGGCGACCAAAATCCCTCGACCACCAGCTATCGAGTCTCTCCTGACGGTTACTTCGAAAAGGTGACCCAGTGGGTAAAAGAGGCTGAGCGGGTGGAGCAGGGAGTGAAACCACCGGGACAGGATGCCTACCTAGTGGCATTGCGATACGCCTGGTTTCCCAACCCGCTGGTGCTGGAAACTGGAGTTCCCTACCGGATCCACCTGTCCAGCAAGGATGTCAACCACGGGTTTTCGTTGCACAAGGATGGGGAAGCGTCGCAGAAGGTGAACTTCCAGGTGGTGCCCGGGTACGAATACGTCCTCACCATGGAGTTCCCCGAGCCTGGTACCTACCACATCGTGTGCCAGGAGTACTGTGGGCTCGGGCACCAGAACATGGTAGGCAAGATCATCGTGGAAGAGGGTAGCTAAGATGACCATAGCAGCGGTGCGCGCCAAATTCTGGACCTGCAATGTCACCGGGTTGAAAGTACACGATTCGGCTGTGCCGCCTTTGATGGCCAACGCTGTGACCGGCGTGGTCTTTCTCCTGGTTGGCGGATTACTCTCCGTTCTCATCGGCCTGACTCGTTGGGAGGCCATCGACCTCCTGCCCGACAACTGGTACTACGTCGTGCTCACGCTCCACGCCTGGAGCATGCTGATCTTTTGGATAATATTCATCGAAGTAGCAATCCTCTACTTTGCTTGCACCGCGGTTTTGAATGCCCGTCTCGTGAGTCCCAAGGCCGCGTGGCTGGCCTACGCCATGATGCTGGGTGGCGCTGCCCTGGCCGCGCTAACCGCATTACTTCAGGGAGATACCAGGGACCAGCCACTCTTGACCTCTTACGTGCCCCTGGACATCCATCCCCTTTTCTTTGTCGGAGCCATCATATTCGCGGTGGGAGCCTTGCTGGCCACGGGTATCTTTTTCGCCACTATCTTTATGGCGAAGAGGGAGCGAACATACGAGGGCTCGCTCCCCCTGGTCACCTTCGGTGCGGCCATCGCCGCCATTATCGCGGTCGAAAGCCTGCTGGGCGGAGCCATCGCGTATATCTGGCAGTTGCTGTGGGCCATCGGACTTGTGGACAGCATCGACGCCGAGATGTATCGAGTAGTGTGGTGGCTGCTGGGTCATGGCACTCAGCAAATCAATCTGGTCGCAATGGTGAGCGTTTGGTACCTGCTGGCACACCTATCCACAGGGGCCCAATCTGCCAGCGAAAAGGTGAGCCGCACCGGTTTCGTCCTCTACTTGCTCTTTATCAACCTGGGCGCGGCGCACCACCACCTATCGGACCCTGGCGTCACCAGTGCGTGGAGGATATGGAACGCCGGGTATGCAATGTATGGTGCGGCCATGGCCAGCTTGATCCATGCCTTTGCCATCCCCGCAAGCATCGAACTGGCCCTCAGAAAACAAGGACACGGCGGTCTCTTCGGATGGCTGCGACACGCCCCATGGGGAAATCCAGCTTTTGCGGCGCTGGCCGTCTCTCTGCCCCTGTTTGGCATCTTGGGAGGCATCACCGGCATCACCTTCGGTACCGAGCAGCTCAACATGATGGTCCATAACACGTTGGCCATCACCGGGCACTTCCACGGCACTGTAGTAGCCGGAACCACCATCGCATTTATGGGTGTAGCGTATGCAGTGATATGGCTGATCGGCCTGAGGGAGCTTCTCAGCGAGAGGCTGGCAACATTGCAGATTTACGTGTTCGGCGCGGGAATGGCCGTCTTCGTCGTGGCGATGATGTGGATGGGCTACTTTTTTGGCATCCCCAGGCGTCATCCGGATGTCTCCTCGCTCCCCATTATCCGGTCCCCTTCCCTGGAAACCATTGTGGGAGTCGCCGGTGTCGTCGCCATTCTTGGCGGCGTACTCTTCCTTGCGCTGGCCGTAGGCACGCTGCTATTGGGCACCCGGCGGGAGAAGGGTCCGGTCGTCGTTGCGGTCGGCGGTCCCAGCATTGGTGGTCAGACGCCGGTTCCAACGGAGCACACGTCAGAGCATGGGAAAGCTCATGATTTGCGTGGCACGCTGACACTGTCTTTCGTTTTCTTGGCCGTCTTCATCGTCATCTACGCCACTCACTGGATCAACCTGTCTAGCCTCTGGTCCATCGGCTAGGTGGGTGGTAGCGAGGCTGGCGATCGCCGAACGGGTAGGCGATGTGCGAAGTGATCGGCGCGGGATCGGCAGGTTGCCGCTTTGGCCACTGGCCGTCCTCGGCGTAGTGGGGTTTCTCGTGGTATTGGCTGTGGCGGAGACAGTGTGGATACCCAATTCGATGCCCCGGGAGTACGTTTCACAGACAAATCTGGTTGTCATACCACGCTCCGATGGATTGACGGCGGACTCAACGGAATGGACAGCCGAAGCTGTGGATTTCGCCAGCAGCGATGCGGTGCTGGCAAGCATTGTTGACATGCTGAACCTTCGAACCGAGTCCTCGGCGGAGTCTCTTGATCCCAGCCAGTTGCGTCGCAGCCTGAATGTAAGCACTCGGTGCATCCAGATACCAGACAGCCAGGAAGGCACTATACGTGGAGTACTGATGTCGATCACAGTGCGCGGAGGAGACAACGCCAGACTTTCGGCGATTGCCAAGACGTGGGCTCAAGTTCTGACAGCGAACAACCTGTTGGAGCGACGAGATCATAGGTTCGAACTTGGGACACCCTACCTACCGTGTGTGGAAGAATGAAGCGGGCATGAACGGTAAGCTTGTCGACCGGCTATGGTATCGACCCAACGGTGATACGGGTCTCGCTCGGTCCTTGGATGGTTCGGTCCGGGGTCTGGTCATCGGCTGGCTGCGGCTATCAGTCGCAGCGCTCATGGTAGCCGGACTATTCGCCATATTGGTGGCCTTTGCGCGTTCGCTGGCGGCGCAGGGTTTTGTCGGCGAGGAATACTTCAAGGTATCGCTCGTAGGCCACGTGACATTTTCTTTGACCGTGTGGTCATTGAGCTTCGCCGGTGTACTATGGACGCTGGCGGCCGCTCGTACCAGCACTCCCTCTAGCCTGGCGGTTGGCTGGATAAGCCTGTGGCTTTCGTCTGCCGGTGCTGTCCTGATGGCAGGAGCGACGGCAGTTGGGTGGGGAAATCCCCTGCTGGTCGACTACGTCCCGACTCTGGAACATCCCGTCTTTGCGGTGGGGCTGGGGGTGTTTTTCCTGGGAACCGGCCTATGCGCCGTCAACTTCCTTGTGGCGTTGCGTCATCGCATAGTCTCCAGTCCGGTCGATGTTAAGGCTCTTGGAGCCGGAGCGGTAGCGTACCTTTCGGCCATGTTAGTGCTGGTTCTGGCGTTTGGAGTCGAAGGGGGGATGGACTGGCCTACGGCAACCTGGGGAACCGGTCATCTCCTCCAGGTAACGAACTCGGCCACGATGGCTGCGGCGTGGATAATCCTGCTCGGCGGCGAACTGCCCAAGCGAGCGCGAACGGTCCTGTCGTGGGCCGTACTGTTCTACCTGCTACCGGTGATCAGTGTTCCGCTGTTTTACTTGCTTCCGGGCCCACTTCGGATGGGGCCGGTTGGGACGATAACCTGGACAGGCCTGACTGTCCCGACGTTCGGGGTATGGCTGGTCGTGGGGGTGGCAATGGTTCGACGACGGCGCTCACCGTCTCCTCGCCTGGTGCCGTTGTTCGTCTCGATGCTCCTGTTCGCGGTCGGTGGTTACGCTGCTCTCATGGGCCTGGAAGGCGATTCCAAGATCACTGCTCACTACCACGGCACGGTAGGAGCGGTTACGGTCGCACTTATGGGAATCGCGTACTGCCTGCTCCCCGATCTCAAGATCAGACTATGGATGCCCAGTCTGGCGCGCTTTCAACCTCTATTGTACGGAGGTGGGCTCCTTCTCCTCATCGCTGGGCTGTTTTGGGCCAGCAACTATGGAGGTCAGCGCAAGGCTTTTGAGGCGTTCGCGCAAAACTCCAGCATTCTCGGGCCGATGGGCTTGTTCGGTTTGGGCGCCCT
Source organism: SAR202 cluster bacterium (assembly GCA_030740335.1). Next base: position 6,725 of record JASLXL010000053.1, read on the forward strand.
GCTTACGGTAGTGGGGGGCTTGACATTCGTCCTGGGAGTAGGGGTTTCGCTGCTCGCAAAGGGTTTAACGCCGCTGCAGGCGCCTTCGAGCGATTCTGACACGCTGCAAGAAGACCGGCAGCGAATTCGGAGCGAGCAGTTGCGTTGAGTGATGTTGGGATGGCACACCGCCGTCATGCCCGGAACCGATCCCTGATGGCACTGGTTGGGCTGGCGATGGCGGCGAGCATCTTCCTCGGCGGATGTTCAGCCGTCAGAGCAGGGACTCCGGCTCCCAATTTCGAGTTGACAGACCAACGCGGACAGGTCGTGAGCCTCGATCGCCTTCGCGGCAAGCCGATTCTTATCACCTTCCTATTTACTCATTGCCCGGACACGTGTCCACTCTACTTGTCCAGGGTCCAACAGGCATTGGCTGCTCTGGAGGTCGCCGATGCGGAGATCTCCGTGGTTGCCGTGACGGTCGACCCCGAGCGCGATACCGTGGAGCGCCTCCAACGCTATGCAGGTTCCTGGCCATCGAGTTGGTATTTCCTTACAGGCCGACCAACAGCGGTTGCGCGGGTGTTGAGCGACTATGAGGTCTCCGCATGGAGCGAGGTATTCGGTGGACTCGACCACTCCCCCAGTGGCTACGATGTTATCCACACCGCCAAGATGATGGTGCTCGATGAGAACGGCAACATCGCGACTGCGCTGTACGGGAATTGGAGCGCAGAACAGCTCGAAGATGTCGTTGGAAAGGTACTCGCAGGCGAAGTGGTCGCCCAGGGCACGGCAGTACTCCATCCTTTCGCCCGTCTCCTGCAGAGTTGTGGGGAATTCGCATCCTCGCACCCGTGGACGTTCTCAGGCCTGATTATCTTGATAATGTTTCCTGGCTTGATCTTGCCTGTATTCCTTCTTCGAACATTCCTGGCGACTGGCGAGAAGCAGCAGCAGCCGAAAACCGATGTAGACCGTCAGCGAAAATGGGACACCATTGAGGGCTAGAGAACCCGAGAACGGCGTTTGTGAGGCTCGGTCAACAGTTCACCTACAACGCAACGGGTGACCGGGTACAGCCCTTCCTCCAGAAATATTGAAGTCTCTGGGTGAAGGAGGGTCGAACGATACCTGGAACACCTTATTCCGGTGTTGATGGCTGCCTGAGAATGCTGGGTGCACAGAACACAACTCGCCCCTTATCCATCGACTGGACCTAGGCTAGTCGCGACGCTGGGCAACAAGCGAGGTCGTATTTCCAACAACATCCGCTGATTTGATAGGCTTATAGTCGCTCCTCGAAATGGGAGGAC
>JASLXL010000054.1 GCA_030740335.1 SAR202 cluster bacterium
ACGACCTCGCACAGTCCATGGGCCATCCGGGAGAGCCCAACCACCCCGACTGCCTGAAGGTTACCGAAGAGGGCACGGCGAAGATCCACGCCGCTGGCAAGCTGCGCTCGGATGATGTGACGGCGGAATTTAAGGCCACCGAATCGATCCAGGACGCTATCGCCGGTTTACTCCGGGCGAATGGCCGGTAGGCCGGAACCTGCCTCTGAGGTGGGAGCACACGCAGCGTCTCTAAAGGTGGTTCGACAGACTCACCATGAGCGGGATAGCCTGAGGAGATTTACACTCAAACATGTGTATGGAAACTCTATTTCTCAAAGAGGCCGGAGGCACTACATGAAATTCGGAGTAGGTGTGATCGGGGCTACGGGCTACATCGGGACCCCATATCGCAAGGAGATACGCGAGGCCGGAGCCGACGCGGACATAATCGCGTTGTGCGCACGTCGGCGAGGCCCACTTGAGGAGGCGGCGCGTGAGGACGGGGCGATCCTCGTCACTGATGATTGGCGAGAGGTTGCAGAGCATCCAGACGTAAACCTCGTTCTAGTCGTGACCCCGGACGCGCTACATCACGAGGCAGTAATGGCCTGCGCGAAGCTGGGCAAACACATGATCTGCGACAAGCCGATCGGGGCTAACGCCCGCGAGGCGTACGACATGTGGTCGGCCTACAAGGGCTCAGGCCTCGGTCACTTCGTTCCCTTTTGGTCCCGCTACGTGCCTGTTTTCGCCAGGACGAAAGAGTTGGTTGTCGACGGTATGATCGGTGAAATCAAAGGCGTAATCTGTCGGTGGCAGAACCCCCGGCCTGATGCGATCCCTTTCACATGGCGAGACAACGCGGATCTGTCCGCTGGTGGCAGCGTCGGCGATGTGGGATCTCATGCCTACGACGCAGCACGCTGGATCATCGGAGATGAGGCAAAGCGAGTTGTTGCTCATGCCGCCGTAATATCTCCGCCGAAGCCGGACCTTGGCGAACCCAACCTCGGCGAGGCCCTGGACTGGGGTGAGAGCCACGGTACCGTAGATGCCTCGAAAACTCGGCTGGGTACCGCTTATGACTACGGGACCATCCTGGTGGAATTTGCCAGCGGCGCGTTCGGCACCATCCGGGTTGCCCATTCGCGGTACCTGCGTAAGGGTCTGTCCCCGGACATGGAGCTCCACGGCACCGAGGGTTCATTGGGCATTGATAGGTCCTCTTCGACCATCTCGCTGGTGCGTCCAGGGGGTGTGCCAGAGGTGATCGACACCGTTCCTGAGGTTGAAGTGAACAAGTTCGCTGAGTTCGCTTTCCCTGGCGTTCGCGAACGGGCCGATGGGAGCGCAAGTGAACACCCTGGGCTCGACGATGGGTGGCGCGTGCAACTCTTCACCGATGCGGCGGCACTGTCGGCGCAGCGCGGATCGTGGGTGGATCTGTCGGAACTGAACCCGGAGGCGGACTGAACGGCCTGGCTTTGTCCGGCAAAGTCAGGGCAGGTCGTAGACCCGCCCCTACGGGAGGAATACGGGCGCGGAGCTTAGGTCACTGTGATTGGGATGCCGGTGCGAGCTGATTCGAGGGCAGCCTCGACCGTGGCCGAGATAGCCCTTCCTGCCCGGGAGTCGAGGATTGTATCGCCGTCGGTGTCGATCGCGTTGGCGAAGTCATCGACGAGCAGGTAGTCGCCCTCGCTGGCGACGCGTTGGTTTCGTGCATCACCCGCAGGCTGTCCGCGATAGTACACCCCTGCCTCCGGCTTGGACTCATTGATCGCCAACGACCCCTCGGATCCCATCACCCAAATTTTGATGAGACCGCCGTCGGGGTGGGACGCCTTCCCGATTCGTCCAATTGCAAGCGAGCCCAGGATGCCGTGCTCCATCTCAAGGGTCACCGACGCCAGGTCCTCGACGTTGTTGTCGACGTTTACCTGGTGGAAATGCGACGCCGTGCGGGCGAAGACTCGCTGTACATCTGCCCCCAGGAGCATCTGGACGTACGCCAACGGATAGACCCCCTCGATCTTCAGCTCCCCCATAGGCTCGATTCCCACACCGCCGTCGCGCCCGGTGGCATGGGCATCCTTCTGGTACTCCAGCCAATCTATGGGCGCGTCGCCGGGTTTGGTCGAGCCCTTGTGGGGCCCGGCGTCTGAGGCGAAGTAGAAGTCCACGTGGATTGCGTACGGCACACCAACGGCGCCGCTGCGGACCGCCTCCCGTGCCTGGAGCAGGGCGGGCATGAAGTTGCGATTCCACATCATGAATTTGACGTAGTTACGCTCCACGGCCTCGATGACCCTGTCGCATTCGGACACGGCGGTGGACATGGGTTTGTCCTGGACGATATGGAGCCCCGCCTCGGCGGCACGCACGCTCAGGTCGCAATGACGCTCTGCTTGCGAGGAGATGACTGCGACCTGCACGTCGTAGTCGGCGATGGCCTTTTCGACGTCCTTGACATAGGGCACGCCAAGCTCGTCTGCGAGTTGCTGATTTCTCTCATGGACCCAGTCGCCCTGGTCGGCGTCATCGGCTACGACTGCCGGGGTAAACCTCGGATGGGCAGCGACTCCCATTGGCACGTATCCGTGCTTGACGGCGCTGAGGGCAGCGAAGCGGAACGTCGTGTCTCCGCTAGACGAGTTCATGGCGTCCTCCATTCAGTTTTGCGCTGCGTCCCGAAGTTATCGAGGCTTGCACTGCTTCCGCGACCTGTACTGCGGCAGTACCGTCCTCGCCAGTCACGATTGGGTCACGCTCCTCAGTAATCGCGTCGACAAACTCCTGGAGTTGCACCAGAACGTGCTGGGCCCCGTAACCGGTGTCCATAGCCTGGGGAGCCCCTCCTCTGTAGAGCAGGTTCATGTTTTGATGATCGTCAGAATAGGCCGCGCCCGTAGAGCCTATAACCGACAATGATGAATAGCCGTGGCCCGCGGGGAGAGCGGCGGAGTAGTCTATGATCGCCATTCCGTCGTTGGGGAAGCCGAGGTGCACCTGCACGTAGTCGTGGTCCGGGAGGCCCGCGCCGCCCTGCTTGCGACCTGTGGCATACACCTCGGTTGGCATTGAGCCGAATAGCCAGGTGGCCAGATCAAGTTCTCGAACTACCTGGCCCATGACGGAGCCGCCGTCCAGCGCGGCCTCGGCCTCCAGCGTGGGCCAGTCACCGGTGTCGCGAGACTCCCAGCGGTGGATTCGGAGCAGGCCGGGCTGACCCAGCTTGCCCGAATCGATGCTGTCCTTAACGACCTGGGTTGCTGGTACGTATCTTGGTGCAGTGCCGACCATAAGGCGCACCCCGGCGGCCCGGCATGCGCTCGTGGCCTCCTCGGCGTCCGCAGAAGAGAGAGCCAGTGGCGTCTCTACAAGTGCGTGTCTACCCAATAAAGCTGCTGCTCTTATGAAAGACGCATGGGCGCGATTAGATGCGTCGATAACGACGGCGTCGAATCCGTCCATGTCCTCGGCCAGCAGGTCTTCCATTCTAGCGTGCGCGTTGGGCGCGCCGAGGGCCGTCGCCGCACGTTCGGCGCTGTCAATGTCGGCATCGACGGTGGCGACAAATCGCGCCCCTTGGAGCCTGCCGAGGGCCTCGGCATATGGCTCTCCATCCCTCCTACATCCGATGAGCGCGAGCCGGACCATTTGCGATCTCCTGTTGTTGCGGTCGAGGCAAATCCGATTATGCGCCAAACAGGCATCCCTTGCAACACGTGCACCCCCGCCTTGACTTCCACTGACTGCGGGGAGACGATACACGCCGCCGGGGCTCTCACGTTGGCAACAGGAGATAGCGATGGCTTTCGATATGCTAATTACGGGCGGAGAGGTTGTCGATGGGTCGGGTTGCGCGCGTCGTCGGGTCGATGTGGGAATATCCAACGGCCGGATTGCGGCGATTGGTTCTTTGGAAGGTACCGAGGCCGCGGAAACGATCGACGCTTCGGGCCAAGTGGTTGCGCCTGGCTTCATCGACATGCACTCTCACTCCGACGTAAACCTACTTGACGACCCCGGCGGCGAAAGCAAGGCCTTCCAGGGTGTGACGACGGAGGTTACCGGCAACTGCAGTTTTTCGCCGTTTCCGGCAGGCAAGTTGGGTGAAGGCGGCCTGCGGGAGGCGATGGGCACGATACTGCGTTCACAAGCGCCTTGGAGCTGGTCATCGCTCGACGGTTGGGCGGATGCCACGGAGTCAGTAGGAGTGAGCCTCAATCTGGCGCCGCTGGTCGGGCATGGCGCGATCAGGGTGGCGGCTGGCGTCAACGAGAACAGGCCACCAACGCCTGACGAACTTGTGGAGATGCTACGACTGGCCGCGGAGTCGGTGGAGCAGGGGGCGTTTGGCATGTCGACCGGCCTAACCCTGGCTCCGTCGATGTATGCCGAGACCGATGAGATCGCGTCCCTCGCTAAAGCTATATCGCCCTTTAAGCACGCCTTCTACGCCACCCACGCGCGCGTGTGGGCCGGATGGCATGTTCGTGCCTTGGAGGAGGCAGCGGAGATCGGATGCAAGGGTGGCGTGCCCGTGCAGTTCTCCCACATCGCCATCGGGGACTCACGGATATTCGGGCGCGGCGAGGAGATGGTAGCCGTCATAGACCGCGCTCGGGCCGAAGGCATGGACATGACATGCGACATGTATCCCTACACCGCGGGCGCTTCGGGACTGAACCAGTCTCTACCGTCGTGGATACAGGAGGGCGGCATCGATGCCATGCTTGTCCGTCTCAGGGATCCGTCAGACCGCAAACGCGCTTTCGAGGACATGGCCGAGGGCCATTTCGGAGGGCTGCCCTGGACTTGGGACAAGATGTTCATCACCTACGTCGGCTCCGACGCGAATCGCAGTGTTGTGGGTCGCAGCCTGGAGGCGATTGCTGAGGATAGGGGAGTCGACCCGAGAGAGGCCATGCTCGCCCTAATCGATGAGGAGAGCAACAACGTCGGTGTCGTCGGCCATAATCGTATTGAGAGCGATGTGCGCTTTTTTATGCAGTATGAACACGCCATGATAGGTTCCGACGGCCGCGCCATCTCCCCGAACGGCTGGTGGGCGACCGACAAGCCGCACCCGCGCTTTTATGGGTGCTATCCGCGCATCCTGGGCCGCTACGTTCGTGATGATGGTGTGTTGCCCCTGGAGATCGCGATATACAAGATGACTGGCTTCCCGGCCAAACGCCTGGGGCTCAAGGACCGTGGTCTGATACGGGAAGATTTCGCCGCCGACGTTCTGGTGTTCGACCCGGATACGATTATTGACCACGCGGATTTCGACGAGCCACACCAGCTGTCGACGGGCGTTAGCCACGTCTACGTGAACGGCCAGGCTATCATTTCGGACGGAACCCACACCGGAGCTCGGCCCGGACGAGTGCTGCGCAGGGGCGCATGAGGTCGCTAGTGGAAGAGGAGCATAGCAATGGATAACATGCGTATCGAAATCGGATCGAGACTGGAGTTGCTAACCGACGGCTATCTGATAGATCGCATGCACGGGGCGTCGCTAATGCTCCACTCTCCCGCTGCCCATGAAGTTTCGATCGTGTACGACGAGCCCTGGGAAGGCAACACATCGGGCTACGAGACTGTTCTCCACGACGGTGGTCTGTACAAGATGTACTACAGGGGCAGTCACCATGAATACGGGGACAACAACGACCTGGGGTTTCAGGTCACCTGCTACGCAGAGAGCACAGACGGTATCAATTGGGAAAAGCCGTCGTTGGGTCTCGTGGATTTCAAAGGGTCTAAGGACAACAACATCATTTGGGAGGGCGTGGTATCCCACAATCTCTCACCAGTCATCGATCGGAACCCCGGTTGTGCTCCCGATGCAAAGTTCAAGGCACTGGGAGGCACCGGCAGGAAACACGGGCTCTATGCCCTCAAGTCCGCCGATGGGATCCGCTGGTCGCTGATGTCCGAAGAGCCGGTAATCACGGACGGCGCATTCGACTCGCAGAATCTGGGGTTTTGGGATGCGATGCGAGGTGAGTACCGCGTGTACCACCGGGACTTCCGTGATGGTCGGGACATCAAGACTTGCACGTCACAGGATTTCGTGAACTGGACCGAGCCGGAGTGGGTCGGATATTCACCTAGCAGGGGTGGCGAGCTATACACGAACCAGATTGAACCGTACTATCGCGCGCCCCACATCTTCGTGGGCTTTCCGACACGCTACTTTGACCGGGGCTGGGTCGAGGGCATGGATGCACTACCGCAGGCCGAGCACCGTCGCCTGCGGGCGGAAAGTTCGCCGAGGGAGGGCAGTGCGGTTACCGAGGGCATGTTCATGTCGAGTCGGGACGCGATGACCTGGAACGTCTGGCCAGAAGCCTTCCTTAGACCGGGGCTCCGAGACAGGGACGGCTGGTTCTATGGCGACAACTATCAGAGTCTGGGGTTGGTGGAAACGGAATCGACAATCGAGGGTGCGACTCGTGAGCTGTCCCTGTGGATGAGCGAGGGTCTGCACCAGGCGGATCGCGCTTCGCGACTACGACGCTACACGATCCGGGTTGACGGATTTGTGTCGGCACACGCCGATTACGTCGGGGGAGAGTTCGTCACGAGGCCAGTCGTGTTCGAGGGATCCGAGCTGGTGCTCAACATCTCGACCTCCGCTGCTGGGGGAGCTAATGTCGAAATCCAGGACGATCGAGGCATACCCATCGAGGGTTTTGCGATGTCCGACTGCCACGAGGTGTTCGGCGACTCTCTGGAGCGGACGGTGACCTGGGGCGGAGGTAAGAACCTGGGAGATCTGGCCGACAAGCCCGTGCGTCTGCGCTTCCTGCTTAAAGACGCCGACCTGTACTCGCTTCGGTTCCGCTAGATCGGGTATTCGCAGATTAATGAGGCCGCATATGGAGGCGCAAGGTGAAAATTACAGAGATTGCGACTCATGAAATATGCCCGCCGCTCCACGAGTGGAACTCCGAGGCGATTACGCGGTACCAGGGCCCGGAGTTCAGATACCGCACGGTCTATGTGTTCCGGGCCGACAACGGCCTGGAGGGCCTGGGAGAGCGCGGAGGCCGAAGCGCGCCCGCTGATGATGAGTGGATAGCGCGAATGGTGGGTACGAACCCCGCCGAGTGGCTGGCCCATCCCGAGCTTCCGGTTTGGCTTGCTACTGGCATCTACGACGTGGTCGCAAAATTCAACGATATCCCGGTGTACAGGCTGTTCGGTCCTAGAGTCTAGGGCTGCCACGTTGCCAATTCAGGGCTTCTCGCAGAACGGGTGCCTGTATCGGCATGGGCAGTATCCCAGACTCCAGAAAAGATGGCTGAAGAGGTTGCGCCACGGGGATTCAAGGTCCACTACGACCTGAATTTCGATAGCACCGTGGAGCATATCTTGAACCTCGGGCGCTAGTTGGCGCGGTTCCCAATCGCTGGCGCGTTCGAGGATCTGGTGCGAAACGAGGATTTCGAGGGGTACCGCGAACTGCGAAGCCGCAGCCCGATTCCGATCTACTTCCACCACCTACCATTGCAAGGCCGCGAGGCCATGATGGGCCTGGCAGACGGCTACCTGATGGGCCATACCCCGGTGGGTAACGCTATCAGGCGGGCCGGCCTGTTTGAGGCGGCTAGTATCCCTTTCATGCTGCAGAACACAGGTGGCAACATCACTCGAGCGTTTGTCGCCCACATGGCTACGGCGTTCCCGGGAGCTACGCTCCATCACGTTACAGCCACCGACCTGTGGGCTGAAGACGTAGTGTCGCCGCCATTTGAGGTGGCCGGAGGCACCATCGCCGTGTCCGAGGAGCCCGGGCTTGGGCTTACGCTGGACCGAGATGCCCTGTCGAAATGGGAGGAGGTAGAGCCGCCAGAGCTTCCTCGTGCACTGGTCCGTATTTCATATCGAGGCATGTCTTCAATCTACGGGCGTTTGCCGGTAAAATCGCTGCGGGACCGTTCGGGGGTTGCCCCCGCTCACTTGGGCGCATTCGGCGGCGGCTACGATCAGCCAGTTGACATGGATTTTTGGGGCGACGATGGGTCGGCGGAGTTTGCTCGCCTGTGGGACCTCACGGCGTCCGGCCTGGCAGGCTAGGGTGTTGCGTCCACAGCAACACCCTAGCGCGGTCCGACGACGCTACGGGACGGGCCAGCCGAATCCTATCATCAGTTCCCGAAGCTCGGCCATCTCCTCGTCGTTCATCGCGCCGGACGGTGGTCGTGATGCCCCAACGGGCCTCCCCATGACCGCCATCATTCCTTTTTTGCCGACGCCCTGTCCCCCCGTGCGCTCGGACAACTTCCCGAACAGCTTGCCGAGAGGCACTTCGACCGATTGGTGCAACGCGTGCGCTTCGTCGTACTGCCCGTTCTCACACAGCTCCCAGACGAGGAGTTCGTGGGCTGGGTGGATATCCGCGGTAGTGGTGATATAGCCCTTGCCGCCGAGTCTGTGACACGCCACGGGGCCCTTGGAGTTGTCGATAATGTTGTACCTGTCGGACATCTCGAAAATGTCCTCGTACTCACCAACAACTGCTCCCCACTTGATCGCAACGACGTTTTCGAAGTCCGTCATTTTGCGATAGGTGTCCATATAGATCGGGGTGTACATGCTCTTGGTCACATAGACCATGATGCCAATTTCGATGGCATCCGAGAGGTCACCGAAGAAGCGCAGCAGATCATCCTGGGTCGGCAAGTTGAAAATGGGCGGTACGACCTGGAGCGCTATTGCCCCGAGGTCCTGGGCACGCTTCGCGTCCTCAATGGTGCGCTTGGTGTCCTTGTATCCGAGACCCAGTACGATTGCCGCCTTGTCGTCCGCCGCCTGAACAGTTGTGCGTAGGAGCGTGTGCAACTCATCGTCGCTGAGCATCGGTCCTTCACCCATCGCTGCCGCGACCTTGATCACGGCCTTGTCCTTGACCAGGCCGTTGGCGACCCACCACTTCGTCAGTTCAGCCATCCGACCGTGATCGACCTCGAATTCGTCATCAAAAGGGGTTGGCACCGTCGCTACCGGTCCAACGAACAACTCCTTCACTCTCTCAGGCTTCATGGGCACTCCTTCTCTGAGCAGGTTTGACGCGGGCCCATTTTACATCTCGCCAGACCGATTGCAACGGGTAGCCCCGTATATCCAAATAATGGCACGAAGTGGACGGCTATTTACCAGAATCACATGGCATAATGGCGGTCGCCCTGCAGCGGCAAAATCCAGCAAGAGGCAAAATCAAATGAAAGATCGACTGAGTATACTGAACATCGGTGGCCACCCCAAGGATGCGATCCTCTACGCGGGCGGAACCATGGCAAAACATGTCGCGCTTGGAGACCTTGTGTGCCTACTGGCGGCTTACAACGGGAAGAGGACCCACCTGGTGGCCATAGATGAGTTTTCGGAGAACGGCAAGATGCCCGACTGGGATGCACACGTCGAGGACAGGAAACGAGAGCTTGTAGACGCAGCAGGGGATGTAGGGGTAACTGACGTGAGGTTTCTGGGTCACGACGACGATGTTGCCATTCCTGACAAGTTGCTCATCAACGAGATCGCCGACGTCATAGGCGATGTGCGCCCCGATATCATAATCACCCATTGGCCCTACGACAGCGTTCCCGCTCACGCGAGCACTACGCAGATGGTCCTGATTGCTGTAGATGCCGCCGCCGGGATACGCAAGGGGACGCCATACCGACCTCATAAGGTCGCGCAGATCTTCTACCACGTCTGGCCAGGCGAGACGAATATCCAGGAGAGCGTGTTCCCTCGGGTGCCCACGCCCCTCATCGACATCGGGGATGTAGCTGAAAAGAAGGCGCAAGCGATGTCCAGGTTCGAATCGCAGTATCTGGATGCCAAGGAAGGGAACCGTCCGGAGCCCAAACTTGCCGATTTCGCCGCCATGCACCTGCGCGTTCCGGACTCGGAGTCGTTCCTGGCCCACAATCCACAGGTTTACGACGCCCTACCCGTATCCCCGTTTTCACTGGGAATAGCGCGGATGTCGAACCGTGAGGAGATAAGCCTCCTCACGGATGTCTAGAGACAGCCACGAGGAGTAGTCGAATGTCTCCCACGACCGGCTACTCCTCGACCAGATAGACGCCCTCGATGTCCTGGGTCGTCGAGTCTCCGCCACCCATCCAGGACATGTAGAACGCGCAGAGGATATGCTCGTCGTCGGCATATGTGAAGGACGGATACCCGCCGAACGATCGGCCCGGATATGGTCCCCTGACGCCCCGGCTCAGCCAGAGCAGGTCGGGGCTTCCCTGCCAGGTTCCGCTCCACCCCACTTCGGGTTGATATGAGCTGATCCCCACACCCAGGAAACCCTGGTCCACGTCCCCGGTCCAGCGATACCCACAGACCAGGTTGTTATTCTTGGTCATGAATAGGGCCGGGGAGCCCCCATAGATCGGGCCGGGTGCGATCTCCGGTTCGCTCCACGTCCTACCCAGGTCCTCTGACCAGGCCCACAGTAAGGGGCTCATGCCGTGGCCGGTGGGCGAATTGCCATTATGGATCATTGCCATCATTCGCCCGTCAGGCAGCTCTATCGCGTCGTTGTAGAACACGAGGCCCTGCGCCAAAACCACAAATTCGCTCCAGGTCTCCCCACCGTCGGTCGACCTCAAGTGGCAAGAGGAGTCGTAGGGCTTTCCACGGTTACGACCTACTATGGGGAGTATCATCGTGCCGTCCGAGAGCGTGCGGATCTTGCCGTAGGGCGCGAGAGTATCCCAGTCCAGCCCCGGAAGATTGTCGCCCACCGGGTCTGGTCCCGACCATGTCTCACCGTTGTCATGCGAACGCAGCATATATATGCCCCTCGGCACACTCATACACGGCAGCAGTATCGTGCCGTCTGCGAGTTGGGACATCCCGTAGTAAGGCAGGTAGTTTTCAGGATCTCCGGGCTTTTTCGGCCCTATTCGGAGAATGGGATCGCTCCAGATTCGCCCGCCATCTGTCGATCGGACAACCTCGCCGTTCCAGGAGTTAAAGCCGGGCCTGCCCGAACCAGGAAAATAGCGCCGATAGGAGGCCAAGATATCGCCGTTGTTCAGGCGCTCTATCGAAGGGGTTGAGACGCCGCCGGTCGCGATGATTGTCCGGCCTACTCGACGTAGCGCACTCATTGAAATGCCTCCTTGTTTCCGCTGTCCGTTAACTCGCCCAACAGTTTCCCGGCTATATCAGACCGCAGTGGGGTGCAGTTCTACCTGAAGCTCCACGTCCTCGATGATCAGCGAGCCTACTAATCCCTCAGGCCTTTTCACGAGGGAGACCTCTAGGAGATTCTCGCCCCGCCTTGGCATCAAATTCGACATCTCAAACTCTATCCACTGGCCTGCGTATGGAGCTACAGAGCCGGCGTAGGCAAGTAGTCCCTTTTCCCCTTCCAGCGACTGCCCGTTGAGCCAAAACGATACTTGATCAGCCGACACAAGATCAGTGATGTTGATCAGCAACCGGGCAAGGGTTGAGGGGTTCGCCGCCTCGTCCAAATCGTCCGCGACGTAGAAGGGGACGCCGTGCTTGGTTCCCACGTCGTCGAACGCTATCTCGATAGGAAGGGGCGCCGGCATCCCCATTCCTTCGTATGAGCTACTGCGCCTAGCGACGATGTAATGTTTGTCCCCCTCGCGCACGAGATCGGGATTACCCAGTTCGGTCAATATCTCTCGCTCGGCATCGCCAATGGGCCACTCCAGGAACCAGGTGTACATGCCATCCGCACCGCGGTCCCAGTAGGTTGCCGCTGCAGCCCGCATCATTGCTGGCGTGGCATGGTCTACCGTGTGGAATCGTCGTCCCTCGTCGCTGTAGTAGGGCTGCAGCATCGGATATACCGAGACATCCGAATCGTGGGCGGCATCCACCAGCCATTCGATGGGCATCCCGGGATCCAGGAGATGGTGCCCGTAGACCATTGGGACCACGAAATCCACCAGCCTCTCCTTCAACATGGTCCGGACGTCTACGCCTACGGAGAGGTTGATTTCCTCGGTTGGGTAGACTCGTGCCCCGATCTGGAATGAATCGGGACGGTGGGCTCGCAACTTTGCCGCTACCTCGCGGGTCCAATCAGTCATGATCGGTGTGCCCGCCTTCACATCCTGTTCCTGAAAGTAGAGGGACGCGCCACCGGGCGGAGCCGCAAAATCCAACTCGACGCCGTCGGTGTCGTAGTCGGTCGCCAGTTCATCGAGGACGGCCGCGACGTGATCCCGCACCATCTGGATCATGAATCCCCTGCCACCACTGCGCGTGTTGTGGGCGGGATTCATGTCGCCGTAGCACCCGAGCCGCAGGGACGCCAGGAACTCCATATCCTTTTCGTGAGCGCGGTCGATCAGCACCGCTAGCGGGTCCAGCCCTCGGTCAATCAAAGACTGCATGTTGTGCCAGAGACGCCAGTAAGCCGCCTGCTCGAAGGGTTGGATGTCCGCCCCAAAACGCATGCCGACCTTGGACGGATAGAACAGCCCGTCGCCCCGCTCGACCCCGTAGCTGAATGTGTCCACGGATGTTCCGGCGATCTCGTCCACCGGCTGCCAGGCGTGTTCCAACGACATGGGCGGTTCGATCACGAACAGGTAGTAGTGGCGCGCGTCGTTAAAGTATATGGTTCGCTTCCGTCTCATCAGGCATCCCCTCCACGTTCGTTGTCGAGCGCAACATCGCCGTCTTCAGATACCATCTCGGCCACTTCAGCGGTAATGCGTTTCTGGATTTTCGCCACGAGGCTGGCTGTCATCGTACCTCGAACCTCTGGTTGAAAACCGTATGGCCCGAATCCGAACACGATATGTTCCTTCGCGAGCCCTTCCGGTCCATCAAAGAAGTAAGGCCGGGTGCCACGAAGGTGGCTTGGCAGCGCGTCGTCGGCGTAGATCATGGGGTTTGCCAGAATCACCTGCGGCTCGTCGATGTCGAGAATAGCTGGTGTTCCTGGCACGGCCAGTTCCCCGAGTTGGGCTTCTTTCGTTAATTGCGGGGTCCAGAGACCGAGCCTGTAGCCTGGTCCCGGCCTGACCCACTCCTTGAGTTGATGGCGAAGCCGGACGTATTCGTACCAGTGTCGCAATTCTTCCAGGTGTCGCGGTGGCATGAAATCGGCCGTAAGCTCACTGCCACGGATATCGTTGAATGCAACGAACCAGTGTGCGTAAGTCTTCATAGCCCGCGAGAATATTGACAGGCCGCTGTACCGGCCGGGGCTCATGCTGTCGACGACTACCACGTGAGGCATCTCCTCAGCAATTTGCCGCACAAACTCCATAGGAAAGGCGTCGGGTGTCCAGGGTCCTGTGTTGTCTGCGGACCACTCGAAATTCCGCGCATGGGGGACGCCTAGCCGCATGGACTGGTGAGATGGCACGCCGTCGTAGCGGAGAGAGAAATCCCGGCTCAGGAATGGCTCCAACGGTTCGACCTGCCACTGTCGACCGTAGCGGTTGTTTCCGACCACCACCACCGGTCTGGATGTACCGGCGCGGAACCGCCGCAGGAACCGCAGCAGGCCTATGGCCTCGTATGACAGACGTCTCACCTCCGACGCAAGATCATCGCCTATCTGTGCCTCGGCTGGACCATCGTGGGAGAGTTCCGGGAGCTTCTTGAAACGCCGGTACAACTCCCCTAACGACTCCTTAGGGTAGGGCAGTTGTCGATAGACCCCCTTAAGCCGCGCGTATTCGTGAAAATATTTGCTGAATTCCAGATCGCGCTGGACCAGATGTTTCGATTGGAACTGGCCATCCCGGGTGTCGTCGATGAGGCTGCCAAGCTTTGCAAGAATTGAGGGGAACTCTCCAGCTTGTGACAAGAACTCGGCCAGCACAGGGGTGATCACCATGTCGCTTGTGCCCATCTGCACGTTCCAGTCGCGCAGCATCGCAAGGCGTTTCCGGACCTCCCGCAGCGGCAGTTGCTTGAGTAACTCGCTGATGGCCTCAGTCAACACACGCGGTCCCATGGCCTCCACTTCGATCGCGATGTCTGCTGCTGCCACTACGTCGATCGCAGTGAAGACAGGTCCGTACAGGTCGTAGATATCAGCTGGAATTTCGGTGGTGGTAGGTCGAGCGGCAGCTGCGTGGTCGGCCAAGCGTTCTGCTGTATCGGCGATCTGGGCCGGGACCGTGACTATGCGTTTCCCGGTGACGTGCCCAGCCAGCGCCTCCCCATACCAGTACTCTCGGATATGTGCTGGGGGACCTGTCAGCCCGGACTGGGCCTCGATCCGGTCCCACTCGGTTGCCAGCACTACCGCCCTATCGACCCCTGCAAAATGTCCTCGCCTGACGGCGTCATCGAGCAGTTGTAGCGCGGCAGGAGGAAAGGTAGCGCGTTGGCGGAGGTAGGACAGTAGCGTCTGGAACCCACGATCTCCGGCTTGATCGGCGGTCTCTGCCACGAGGTCGCCGATTTCCGGCAGTGAAAGTTCGTCCGGCGAGGCTGAAGACAGGTATGCCAACGCAGTATTTAGCCCTCCAGGGCGCGCCAGGAACTCGCGCCATAGGCGCGGTTCCGCTTCGTCCAGGAGGCAGGAGAGCAGTTCGTGGCCGGCGCAACGGCAGTACCGTCTACGACGTCCATGACGGCTACCCTTGGGGTCTCCGAGGTGGGGTTTGTTTACCCTCTTAATCCTCAAATCCTTGGACCTCACGCTCCGCTCCAGAGGACTTCGCATCGGTATTTGTCGGGCTAGCGGTTCGAACGGTTACCACGAGCACGCTGGGGCTGTGTCTAGGCCCGAGAGTCCTCGACCTGGTGGCGGTCTTCGGTCGAGAGCAACGGGACCGCTTTTTCGATGAACTGGGTCATCGTCTCGTCGATGGTCGCTGTCGAGGTGTCGAGGGCGAATCGATTCGAAATCAACGAGTCTTGGAACTCCTCCTCGAATCGCTCCAACACAAGCTCGACGTCGCTCTCGCGGACCACCCTCGCGGTGGGAGGGCCGAAAGGCTCCGAGTCTCGCGGCGTTGTCCGGTTGTCCTCGGGGGTCGCCATCCTCTGCCTGATGACCTTTGGGGATGCGTGCAATAACACGAGAATGACATTTGGGGCCCTCTCAAGGATCGTAGCTTCCATCGTGCGGGCCATATCGGAACGTTGGCCCTTAGCGCTCCTAATTGGCGACCCGCTGTCTTCTCCACCGTAACCGTAGTACAGAGGCGCATATACCGCCTCTTCAATGTGGAAGCCCATCAGATGATGGTCCACATTGCCGTAGAAGTCGGGAGACATGTGGTACTGCATCATGAAGCGCTGAAACATCTCCTTGATCTGAGAAGATGCCCTGCGGTACTCCTCTTTCGCGTCTCCTTCCAGTTCGGTGGAGGGTATGGTGAAGTGGTCGTGGAAGTGACTGTATCTTCCTAGCGTACGCTTTGACCATTCAACAATTTCGTTTGCCAGGGTCGTCTTACCGGCGAATTCGCATCCGACGAGAATCAGATTCAAGGTGTACCTCTTTCGCATGTTGCTTACATAGTCGAATTTTGAATGGCGCGGTTGCTACGCAGGTTCGGCACTGACTGCGGTCAGCCATTCCAGGTTGAACTGGGCTAGCCGAAGCGTCTCGTACGGGCCGTTTACGCCGGCCTCGTAAAAGCAGATCGCAGTCCCGTCGGCGGCGATGGCGAGATCAGAGTAGGCCGCCGGTCCTGAGTACAGGATCGTGGAGACTGGCCATGTCTGGCACTCGTCGTAGCTGACACGCAGTGTCAGATTTTCGCGGGTGGTGCTGTCCAGGCCGGCGAGAAGCACGCGGTCCCTGTCTCCAGAATCCGAGTAGGTAAGGCGGACGATGCTGGCCTGGCAACCTGGATCGATCAGACCTTCGGCCTCTTCCATCTCGGACCATGTTTCGCCGGCGTCATCGCTCCTCGAGAACAGCCGCTTGCCGTGTCCTCGCTTGCCGGACCTGACGGTCATGTACAGCGAGCCGTTTTGGGTCTCGACAACCTCGCACTCGGTGGTCCACGAGCCCATAGACCCGCCGAGCCTCCATGTCGCCCCGTGATCGTCGCTCAGGACTACATGCGAGTGGTTAAATATCGCGTCGCTCCGCAGCCCTTCGATGTGATCTGCGGGCAAGACGAGAGTGCCGTCAGACATCTGAATGCCGTGACCCGGAGCGAAGTCGTACAACTCCCAATTGGGCAGCTTCACCTGCTCGGTCAGGTCTCTCGGGTCGGACCATGTCGCGCCGCTGTCGTCGCTGCGAACGACGTACGGAAAGTATGCGGTCTTGCAATAGGCCAGCCAGATTGTGCCGGTCTGGCGATCCACCACCACCGTGGGGTTGTTCATCGTCAGCTCAGGGTCGCTGACGATGAGCTGCAAGTCGCCCCATGTCGCGCCGTTGTCGGTACTGCGCTTAACGACCAACGCCTTCGCTTCATAGTCGTCCTGGCCTTCCTCTCGCCCTTCGCAGATAGCGAGGATGGTGCCGTCGTTGGCGACTGCCACGGAGGGGATTCGGAATGTGTGGTACCCCTCCGTGCCAGAAGAGAAAAGCTCGGTCTCGCGACGCCATGGTGTCTTCACTGAAGCCATTTGGTTCCTCCCAGTATCTTGCACGGTCCAGAGGTCGTCTTTTGCCGTCAAGCTAAGATCTAATCGCGAGTCCAATCGTAACGGGGCTTCCAACCGAGCATCTGCTGAGCCTTTTCGGTGCTTATCACGCTGGCGTTGCCCTCAAGCGCGCCTCGGATCTCGACTTGTTCTCCGAAGTTTTGTTTGATCAACTCCTTGGTGGGCTCTTTGAGACGGTTGGAGGGCTGAGCGATAAGGAACGCCTCGTGACCCGTAATGTCTGCTTCGATGCTCTTTGTCCCTTCCAAGACGGTTTTCCGTGCTAGTCTCCGGTGTCAGGTGCCGCAGACGCTGGTTGCTTTAAATGAAGGCGGGGCTGCCATCGGCGCGGCGAGGGTCACCTCTGCGCCAGGAGGAATAGGCAAGGCGTTTAAGAGTGTTCTCGTCGGGCTCCAGTCCCCATCCCGGCGCCTCAGGTATGGGCAGGTGGCCGTCCACAGGTGCCCACGGCACCTTGACCAAGTCCCTCCACCTGTCTGTATCGTGGGGTTTGTACTCCAAGATCAGGAAATTCGTGGTCGCCGCCGCGAAGTGGACGTTGACTGCGCCGGCCAGCGGTCCCATGGGGTTGTGGGGGGCAACAGCAACGTCGTGCGCCTCCGCTATGGCAGCGATCTTCTGCATTTCCATTAGACCGCCGCACACGCACACGTCAGGCTGGATGATATCAGCAGCCTGGGCCTGTATCAGGTCGTTAAACTCAAACTTGGCGTAGAGTGCCTCTCCGGTAGCCAACGGGATAGGCATCTGGCGTCGGAGCAGCGCCATTTCGCTGATGTTTTCAGGGCGGATTGGTTCCTCGTAGAAGTATGGGTTATGGGGCGCAACGGCGTGGGCCAGTTCCAGAGCCCGCACAGGCTCGAAAACCTTGGCGTGGACATCCAGGCCGATGTCGACGTCGTCGCCGACGGCTCGCCTCACAGCTTCGATCAACTTGGGGCCCTCCCGGAGCACCTGATTCCAAGGCTTGGAATCAGAGTCTGGGGTGAATGGACTCATCTTGAGGGAGGTGTAGCCATATCGTGCGATGAGTGACACTGCCAGATCCGCCGCGGCTTCGGGTGTTGCACCGGAGCAGCCCTGGTACACTCGCACACGATCTCGGACTCGTCCTCCCAGCAGTTTGTATACGGGCTCTCCCACGGCCTTTGCCGAGATGTCCCACAGGGTGTGCTCGATGCCAGATACCGCCGCGAGGCCGATGGACCCGGGAGGAAACCTGAGGCCCTGACACATGGTTGCCCAGAGCCGCTCAATGTTGCGCGGATCCTCGCCGATCAGCCACTCTTTGAGGTAGTCGATCGTCGCCGCCACGGCCAGGTCAGGCCCGACACTGAACGACTCTCCCCAGCCGACGATACCCCGATCGGTGGTCGTCTTGACGAAAATTACATTGCGTCCGCCTCCGTCGACCACGTAGCTGATTATGTCGGTAATGCGCATCGCTTTGTGTCCTGTTTCATTGGAACGTCGAGCCCGCCAGCTAGATAAATCCAGCGCTGCCGTCGTTGTACTCGGGGAATCCGCGATTCCAGTCTATTGGTGGGCTCGCCTTGATTGCCTCCACGTCCAGATCCATGCCCAGGCCCGACCTCTCCGGCAGGGACATGTAGCCGTCTACAGGCTTCCAGGGATCGTCGACGAACCTGGATCGGGCACCCTCGTTCTTACCGTGATACTCCAAGATCACGAAGTTCGGAGTACTGGCCGCCAAGTGTACGGAAACGGCGGTGGACAGCAACCCTAGCGGATTGTGGGGCGCCACCGTGACGTAGCTGGCTTCGGCCACCGCGCAGATCTTCTTCACTTCAAGTAATCCGCCGCTGGAACAGACATCCGGCTGCACGATGTCGACACCGTGGCCGTCTATCAGAGCGGCGAATTGTGCGAGGCCGTAAAGGTTCTCGCCGGTCGCCAGGGGTATTCTGAGTCGCTCCCGCAGTCGCGCGAAGGAGTCCACTTGCTCTGGGCGCACCGGCTCCTCGATGAACATTGGCCGATATGGCTCCACAGCCGCGGCAAGCTGCTCGGCCCGGAACGGTTCGACCAGCGTGGCATGGACATCGAGTGCTATGTCTATATCGTCGCCGACAGCCAGACGAAGAGACTCCATGCGTGCGGTGGCTTCTTTGACTACGCAGTTCCAGGGCAACGACCGCCATTCGGGCGAGTAAGGGGAGGTCTTCATGGCCCCATACCCCTCGTCAACGAGCCTGAGCCCGGCTTCGGCCAGTGAGTCCGGTGTATCGCCCTGGACGCCGTGGTATACCCGTACGCGGTCCCGGAAAGCGCCGCCCAGGAGCATGTAGACCGGTAGGTTCGCTGCTTTGCCCGCGATGTCCCATAGGGCGTGGTCGATGCCGGATAGTGCAGACCAGCCGACGGGCCCAAGGGGGAAGCGCATGTTGTTACGTGCGCGGCGTAGCAGCCACTCGATGCGGGATGGGTCCTGTCCGACGAACCAGGGAGTGACGGACTCGATTACACCAAGTACGCCCTCGTCTGGGCCGATGGTGTACGGCTCCCCAACCCCTACAATGCCCTCGTCCGTGTGGACCTGCAAGAATATCGCGTTGCGAACGCCATCTGAACAGTGCAGCGTCGAGATGTCGGTAATAATCACAAATTGTGTTCCTTGGCGCAGTTCGATGGCGTTTGAGTTGTGGTTGCCAATTCCGCTCTTGGATCCTTACGATCAGTCAGCCAGCATTTAGGACTCTCGTGACCACTGAGGCTTTCGATGGTGAGGTTATCGAACAATCCCGAAAGTCGTCAACTGTTGCAAAGAGAAGGCCAGCCTCAATGCAGAGTCACAAGTTGGCCAATGTTACGCCCGGCTCCTGATAGAATGCATTCTCAGTGCGAAATTGTGACCCAGTCTATGTCACAAATTGCCAATCCAAAGTTGCTCCCCATAGGTGATTTTCTATGAGCCAACAGCCCAACATCGTCTTTATCTTCTCCGACAGGCAGCGGTTTGACACGCTGAGTGCATATGGCAACGACTGGATATGCACGCCGAATCTGAATGCGCTGGCTGAAGAGAGCGTCGTTGTGCAGAACTGCTACGTCACGATGCCGGTATGCGCTCCGGCACGGTCGTCGATTATGACGGGTCTATACCCCCACACGGCGGGCGTTCCGATCAACCGCGTCGCGATGCCTCCAGATGTGAAAACGGTGGCCCAGATGCTGCCTGACGAGTATCGCACCGCGTATTTTGGTAAGTGGCACCTGGGCGATGAGGTCATCCGCCAACGAGGATTTGACGAGTGGGCCAGTGTCATGGATCTCCTCTGGGCGCAGTACACCAAACCCGAATATCTGGGCCAGTTTTCGAGCTACCGAGAGCACCTGGTAGAGCTCGGCTATGAGCCAGACCAGGAAGTGCCAGGCGGCAAGATATTCTCGGACGAAATGCGAGCCGGCCTACCGGCCGCCCACCAGCAGTCAACGTTCCTGGCCGGTCTCGCAGAGCGGTTCATTGAGGACAATGCCGACCGTCCATTTGCTCTGTACGTCAGCATGTTGGAGCCCCATCCTCCATTTAACGGGCCATACGACGACCTCTATGATCCCGATACGTTGCCGGTCGATCCGACCTTTTTGAAGCCGCCCAACGATGGGCCCCTGGTAAACCGGCTGAGGTCGGAGTACTACATGCAAGGGGAGTTCGATGGCCATGACCTCAGCTCTGAGGAGGGCTGGCGAAGGCTGCGCGCCAACTATATGGCGAACATCACCCTAGTCGACGACGCTGTGGGCAGAATCGTGAAGGCGATTGATGACGCTGGCATAGTCGACAACACGGTGCTGGTGTTCACGAGCGAGCACGGTGACCTGGTTGGCTCTCACGCTATGCTGGAACTTCGAAGCTTCTACGAGCCAGTCTCCCGCGTACCGTTGCTGATTCGCGCGCCCGGGATGGATCGCGAGCAACGGTTTGTCGACGGTAACTTCTCTCAGATCGATCTTGTTCCGACGCTGTTGGACCTCGTGGGGCAGCCAATTCCACCCTACCTCCAGGGGGTCAGTCGCGCTGACGTGCTGGAGGGGAACGCCACCCTGGAGGGCAACGACATATTCATGCAGCACAACGGTTTCGGTGACAGGGACCTTACGTCGGAGGAGAGCAAGCCCACGCTGTCTAAAGAGAAGGCCGACGAGATGAACTATCTAAACAACCTGCCATGGCGCTCCGTGGTCACCGCGGATCGCTGGAAGCTCAACTTGAGTCCGGGTGATCAGTGCGAGCTGTTTGACCTGAACACTGACCCATACGAGATGACCAACTTGTATGACGACCCCGCTCAGCGGGACCGTATACGAGGCATGGCGGCCCGCATCCGGGTCTGGCAAGACGGTATGGGCGATACCGCGGCGCTGCCGACGGTCCCCTGAGATTTGGACGGCGAATTATTGGAGGAAAGAAGAATGAGTGAAGAGCGACCGAGGGCAGACGACCTGGGCCTTGAGATTGGTATCATGCCGCGCGGTGCTCACAACGCGCTAACTGACGTCCCCGATGTGACCGTCGGCCACGTCACGCTGATAGACGGGGAAGGCCCTATCGATATTGGCCGTGGCCCAGTCCGCACGGGGGTGACGGTGATAAAGCCGCATCAGGGCAACCTGTTTGAGCGCAAAGTTGTTGGAGCTGTCCATGTTTTGAACGGTTTTGGAAAGGCCATCGGTTTCTTGCAGGTATCCGAATTGGGCGTAATCGAGAGTCCGATTATGCTGACCAGCACTCTCAGCATCTGGCGTGCGACCGACTTCCTCATCGACTATCTGGCTGAGCAGAACCCCGGTGTCTACTCCTTCAATCCCGTGGTAGGGGAATGTAACGATGGCTTCCTGAATGACATCGTCGGGCGGCACGTTCGGTCCGAGCACGTTAGAGCCGCCATCGACTGCGCAAGGTCGCCAAATACCGAAGAGGGGGTGGTGGGTGCCGGGACGGGTATGACGGGATTCGCATGGAAGGGTGGAATCGGGACTGCGTCGCGCGTCTGCGAAATCGGCGGCGAAACCTACACCACGGGGGTGCTTACCCTCACGAACACCGGTGACCCTCGTGAGCTTCGCATGGACGGCGTCCGCATAGGTCGGGAGCTGCTTCCACCCGCGGACTCCTTCGATCCGACCCGCGCGGGTGGCTCAATTATCATGGTGGTGGGCACGGACGCCCCGGTGGACTCAAGGCAATTGGATCGTATCGGACGTCGAGCCGCGATGGGCTTGGCTCGGGCGGGCGGTATCGCTGACCATAGTAGTGGTGATTTCATCATCGCGTTTTCGAATACCGACGGCGGCGGGTCGCTCGACGACTCGGAGTTGACGTCTTTGTTCAGGGCGGCTATCGAGTCAACGGAGGAGGCGGTGATCAATTCGGTCCTGCGGGCTCACACGGTGGTGGGTAGGGACGGGAACACCAGGCAGGGTATTCCCATAGAAGACGTGCGGCGGATACTTCAAGCCAATGGCATAGGTTCGTAAAACTAGGTGGGCTTTTTACTCAGCAATGCGGGTGTGGCTGAAGGGTATGTCCCAGTTAGCCCAACTAAGCGTGCGCAGCACCCTCATCGACGTAGGTCGTGTCTCCGACCTTTGAGACCATGATCTGCTGACGATATGTGCCGTTTGCAAGATTCCGCTCAGCGACGTGGGTTTCCGAGGACCACACGACTTCGTCAAGCGCTGGACCGTCTATGAAGGCCTCCTTGAGCGCTCTGCCGTCCATCTCGGCGGGCGCGTCCACGCCCAGTAGTAGAAGTATCGTGGGCGCAACGTCGACGTTGCCGGATGGCGCACTAGATAACACGCCCTGTTTGATTGTCGGCCCCGCCATGATGAACGCACACCGCTGCTCGTGCCTGCTCATCGAGCCGTGGTTGCCCTGGCCCGCTAACAGTCCCGAATTGTAGTGGTGGCCAGCGTATCCCGCATCGTTGGGAGAAGAGTTCCAGTCGAATGACATGGCAATATCAGGTGCTCGTGGCCCCTCGACCCCCACCAGAGATGCGGGCAGAGTGCCATCAATCTGGCCCAGCGTATCGGAGGCGACCATGGCGCCGCTCCAGGGCTGCTCCATCAACCACGTCGCCAGCCGGTCCGCCGTCTTCGGATCGCGTTCGCCGACGTAGTAGAGCATCGACCCGCCGTTGGAGGCGACCATCACCTCTCCAGGACCGGCACCCTTTGGGAAGCCTGCTTCTTGCAGAAGTTGCACAATGGGGATGTCGTCGATGACCGTGCAGTATCCGTGGTCGGCGGCGACGAGGACGGTGGTGTCGCCGTCGCGACCCGTGTCTTTGAGCCATGAAATCAGCCTGCCAAATTGGGCGTCGGCCACGCCCAACGCACGAGTCGCTAACTTCGAGCCCAGACCGGCCTTGTGCTGGCAAGCGTCCGGCTCACTGCTCCAGAACAGTGCCACGGCTGGGTCTCTCTTAGCGAGAACGTACTCGGTCAACACCGATACGCCGCGATCGATCCGTGCCTCGGCAGGGTGGGTCAGTTCGGGCCATGGCCCGAACTGAGATAGGATGTCGTCATGGAGGCCGTCTGGCTCGCAGAAGTCCGGGTGGATGGTGCCGCCACCGTCCCGTGACGCCATGGGGTTGTGCATGAACGCGTTGCCGTCAGAGCCGGTCCCCACGGCCACGTACTCCATGCCGTTTGCCCCGAGGATGGCGGCCAGATTGGGCGCGAGTAGTAATTTGCCCGTGCGCTCGATCACCTCAGATAGCTCTGGTCTTAGTGCGGGCAGGACCCTCCCGGGGTCCATTTCGCGGTGAATGAAGCTGTTCCCGGCCAGCCCATGACCGCCCGGATAGCGACCTGTAGTGATGCTGGCAACGTTCACACGGGTGACTGTCGGGAATACCGAGTGGTGGTTGCCGAAGCGGACGCCGCCAGAGGCGAGGGCCGCCAGGTTTGGCATGAGCTCATGGGTCACCTGGGACATCTGCAAGCCGTCGAATACGAAGATTACTATTCGTGACATTCAACCCTCACTGCGGGGCGCATTCGTAGACACCTCCGCGGGTCCTTCCGGTGGTGCTTCTTAGTATCCTAATGCGAAGCCGTCCCTGCGGGGGTCTGCGCCTCCCTGGAAGGTGCCTTCGTTGGGGTCGAACTGGATGCCCTGAGCGCCGCCAACAGCCGTCGACCATGACTCCAGGAGATCTATCTCGTGACCACGGGTCGCGAGGGCGCGGCGCACATGCAGCGGGAATCTATCCTCCATCTGAACGCGTCGCCCTTCGAAGTAGCGGAAGCGTGGCGCCTCAATGGCCTGCTGCGGAGTCATTCCATAGTCTAGGACGTTTGTCAGGAACTGTGGTGTCGTCTGGAGAATTCCCCAGCTTCCAGGAGTACCGATGCTCAGGTGGAACTTTCCGTCGCGGAAGGTTTGTGTGGGGGCGACGACGAAGTCTACGCGTTTTCCCGGTCCGATACGGTTGGGGCTGCCCTCCTCGAGTTCGAAGTAGCTGGCCATGTTGTTAAGGAAGATTCCGGTGTTACCCACGGCTGCGCCGGAGCCGAATCCGCCGCCAAGAGTCTGGGTGATGCTGACCACGTTGCCATCACTGTCGGCGACTGCGAAGTGGGTAGTCATGCCGCCGTCAAATGCCTCTGGGCTGCCAGGCTTTAGAGCACCATCGGGCCGCTCCTCGGCATACCTTTCTCCTGACACGATGGCGGGGGCGTCACGGTCGATAAGTGAGGCCTGTTGCTTCGCGTATCCGTCCGATAGGAGTGCGTCCAGTGGTGCGGAGACGTAGTCGGGGTCGCCGGCGTACTTAATTCGGTCAGTGACGGCGAGCTTGACTACCTCCATAAACAGATGCAGCGTATCAGGTTGCTGAAAGGCTCGGTCCGCGTCGTCAAAGGTCTCAAGCAACTTCAGTGTCTGGAGCACCTGGAACGCGCTACAGTTCGGTGGGGCCGTGAAAACCTCGTATCCCTTGTAGTTGACGCTGATGGGTTCGAGCCACTGGGGCTGATACTTTGCGAGGTCCTCTTCGGTGTATAGGCCTCCTAACTCCCTATTGCCGTCAACAATTTCACGGGCAAGTGCACCACAGTAGAACTCGTCAAGCCCGCCCGTTGCGATCCTGCGCAGAGTTGCGGCCAGTTGGGGCATACGTAGCCTTGCCCCTGGCACCGGAGCCCGGTCGCCGTTGCCAAGCACGATTCCTGCAGAGGCCGGGAACTTGGTCAGGAGATGGACTGAAGCGCCGATCACCCTGGAGTTGTAGTGGGTCACGGGGAAGCCGTTTTCGGCGTAGCCGATGGCAGGTTCTAGCAATCGCCCCAACTCCATCGAGCCGTAAGTTTCGTGCATCGTCAGCCAGCCCGCCAGATTACCCGGGACCATCGCGGCCATGATCCCATCATCTTTGTTGGCGTTGGTAAAGACTGAAGGCTCGGCTGCTAGCGGTGCCCTGCCGGAGAAGTCTAGGGCGCGGACTCGTCCTTCGGCAGCGACGTTGACGAGAGCCGTGCCGATGCCTCCGACACCGGACATGTAAGGTTCCACCACATTAAGCGTGGACGCCGTTGCGACGATAGCGTCAAAGGCGTTGCCGCCGGCTCTAAGGATGCCCAGCCCGGCCAGGGTAGCTAGCGGATGGGCCGACGCGACCATGCCGTTAACACCCATTGTGGCGGGGCGGTTCGATGGTGGATAGCCTAGCGAAGGGTTCATGGAGCACTCCCTGGGGTTTTGGCGGACGGATGGCATGCCCGTAAAGTGCCCACACGCTAGTGGCTGCACATCTGGTTGTCAAGGGTGGATAACCAGATGTGCAGCACAGCAAAATTGGGGAAACCTGGGGTTGACGGGCTCTAGTGGGTCGGCTATCATAACAGGGTAGTTCGACACGCCCCCAGGCAAAGCTGCCTCGACAGGCAGTTGGTAAAGGCTGTGTCGAACGTAAGTTTGTGCACCTTAATAGCTGAATAGTGGAAGGAAATAGAGATACTACTCAGAGTTTGATCCTGGCTCAGGACGAACGCTGGCGGTGCGCTTAATGCATGCAAGTCGAACGGCTCCAATCTGCTTCGGCGGATTGGAGTAGTGGCAGACGGCTGAGTAACACGTAAGTAACCTACCCTTGAGCGGGGGATAATCCAGAGAAATCCGGCCTAATACCCCGTACGCTTCGGAGACTACGGTCAAAGATGGAAAGATTCTCGCTTCGGCGGGCGTCGCTCTTGGAGGGGCTTGCGGCCTATCAGGTAGTTGGTGGGGTAATGGCCTACCAAGCCTAAGACGGGTATCCGGTGTGAGAGCATGAACGGACAGAGGGGGACTGAGACACGGCCCCCACTCCTACGGGAGGCAGCAGCAGGGAATCTTGCGCAATGGGCTAAAAGGCCTGACGCAGCGACACCGCGTGGGGGAAGAAGGCTTTCGGGTCGTAAACCCCTTTTCTCGGGGAAGAGTGAGGACGGTACCCGAGGAATAAGCCTCGGCTAACTACGTGCCAGCAGCCGCGGTAATACGTAGGAGGCGAGCGTTGTCCGAATTTACTGGGCGTAAAGGGCGAGTAGGCGGATTGTTAAGTCTCATGTGAAATCTCCCGGCTTAACTGGGAGGGGTCGTGGGAAACTAGCAAACTTGAGGGCAGCAGAGGAAAGTGGAATTCCCGGAGTAGCGGTGATATGCGTAGATACCGGGAGGAACACCCGAGGCGAAGGCGACTCTCTGGGCTGCACCTGACGCTGAGGCGCGAAAGCATGGGGAGCGAACCGGATTAGATACCCGGGTAGTCCATGCCCTAAACGATGGATACTAGGTATGGGGGGTATCGACCCCCTCCGTGCCCAAGCTAACGCGATAAGTATCCCGCCTGGGGAGTACGGCCGCAAGGCTAAAACTCAAAGGAATTGACGGGGGCCCGCACAAGCAGCGGAGCGTGTTGTTTAATTCGATGATAAGCGAAGAACCTTACCAGGGCTTGACATGTGTCTGAAATCCTCCGAAAGGTGGACCTCCTTCGGGACAGATTCACAGATGCTGCATGGCTGTCGTCAGCTCGTGTCGTGAGATGTTGGGTTAAGTCCCGCAACGAGCGCAACCCTTGTCGTTAGTTGAATTTCTCTAGCGAGACTGCCCTTAACAAAAGGGAGGAAGGTGGGGATGACGTCAAGTCAGCACGGCTCTTACGTCCTGGGCTACAAACACGCTACAATGGCCGGAACAGAGGGTTGCCAAGGAGCGATCTGGAGCTAATCCCAAAAATCCGGTCCCAGTTGGAATTGCAGGCTGCAACCCGCCTGCATGAACGTGGAGCTGCTAGTAACCGCAGATCAGCACGCTGCGGTGAATACGTTCCCGGGCCTTGTACACACCGCCCGTCACATCATGGAAGCCGGTAACACTTGAAGTCGCTGGATCAATCCACTTCGGTGGAAGGTAGGCGCCGAGGGTGGGATCGGTGACTGGGATGAAGTCGTAACAAGGTAGCTGTACCGGAAGGTGCGGCTGGATCACCTCCTTTCTAGGGAGCATCCCTAAGAGGCTATGTCTCATTGGGATAGGTCGTTCGGTGGGCGAGGCGTCTATGCTATACGAGTTGAGTCGGATTCTGATGAAATTTTTATTTCATTGGGAGGAGCTCCTCAGTATTGCGGAAGCGTCTCCCTAAGAAAACCCACCGCTACTGTTGAGTTGAATCAGGTTTCCCTCCACTATCCAGATGTTAAGGGGAAGGGCCGGTCAGAAGACCGGCCCTGTCTGTTCCCTGTTCTTCATATCGAACCTGTCTGGAATACTTCCACAAAAATACTTCGACGTTCTAGAATAGTTCCGGAGTGGGGCTGTAGCTCATCAGGGAGAGCGCCGCCTTTGCAAGGCGGAGGTAGGGGGTTCAAGTCCCCCCAGCTCCACCAACGTTCTTTTCTAAATACGACTCTTAAATCATCGAAGACAAACCAAACCCGATCGCTTACCGGAATACGAATTCCTAGTAACCTCGCCATGGGATTGCCAGCGGGTGCTCCCGACTTGACCGTGAGGCGGGTTAGACATCCATTTAATAATACCGATTCCCCTATTAACTGTTATGAAGACCTAGGAATCTATTGGCGTGTCTTCGTTGTTACCCCATTCTGTCCAAGAGCCATCGTACACCGATACGTTCTCGTACCCAAGCAAGTCACCGAGCACGAACCAACTGTGCGTCGCTCTAACCGCTGTTTGGCATAGCGTATAGATGTCGCGGTCGTCTGATATATTTGCAGATCCGTACAGATTTTTGAGATCGGCCGCAGGAAGAAATCTACCATCAGCGTCGACATTCTGCACCCATTCGACGTGAACCGATGAGGGAATATGCCCACCCCTCTCCGCTCTCACATCTCGACCAGCATACTCATCAGCGCTTCGGGTATCCAACACTACCGAAGAACTGTCAGCTAGTGACGAGATCACGCTGTCCATACTGATGATAAGGGATTCATTCTTCGCGGCTGAGAAGGTGTAGCTAGACGCTTCCACGCTGGGGGAATCCGACGATACAGTCTTGGACTCAGCCTTCCAGAGTTCCCATGCACCATCCATGAGCTTCGCGTCCTTGTGCCCATAAACCGACAGTGTCCACAAGAGACGGGTTGACCAGAGATTCTTGACGTGATCATAGATTACAACTGTGTCACCGGTAGCAATTCCTAGAGAGCTAAGCTTCGACGCAATATTCTCAGCAGGAGGCAGCATTCCTTTCACGCCACCGGCTTCAACTTGCAATTCCTTGTACGGGTAGTTCACCGCACCAGGGACATGCCCGACCTGGTAGTCTTCAGGTTTCCTAATGTCGACGATTTTCACGTTCTCTTTGCCGAGATTGTCCGAGACCCAGTCCGTACTAACTATACGAGCACCAGCAGCATACCCTCTACTATTTAGAGAGGAGTCTTCGGTGACCTCCTTGGTAGACGAGCATGCGGCAACGAGCCCTGCGAATACAGCAACCATACTGGTCATCATTACGAATTTTATTATTGAACTCATGGCGATCTCATCCTCTTTTCTTATTGTCTTATTGTTTTATTTTGCATAAAGCTAATGATCAGGACTTAAAAAGGTGAATCTTCCACTCGCCTGATCCCAACTCCTCGATCTCGCAACCATATCCGCGCTTCATTGCCTCGGGAGGAATCGTGGAAAGAGCCGGCGGATGATCAGTCAAAACATCTAGTTCTTCTAATGTGGGTTCGGATTCGTCTAACTCCTTGTTGGTTCTCAACATTGGATACGGACAAATCTCTCCACGTACATCCAAGTTGGAAGATCCCTCTGACTGGGATTTATTCACTCTGTCCTCCTTACCGTCTGTTTGTGTCACACCTCTTAAATACAAAAACCCCCTCAATCGAGACTGAAGGGGTTTCATAACCACATAGGCTATTAGAAATTCCCACTATCAATACATACAAAGGCACCTTACAAAAGCGCACCAATTAGAACGCTGGAATGGATGCCAGCGAACAGCACTAATGCGCGTATTGACTCTTTCCGAAGTTTGATAGAACATTTCCATCACCTACTAAGCTAAGATACATTAGTAGCAAAGTCAAATCATAGTGCCGTTTTAGTAACATCTAAAGTAAAGATCCAGAAACAAATCCGCTCCAAAATTCTGCCAATTAAATGATGAGCATCAGGAGGGTCACACATGCAGAGCGTCTGGAAAAGCTCTGAAGCACGGTTAAATAGACAATGGGTCCTGGGATCCATTGTGCTATTGGTCTTTTCCACGATGTTTGCTGCGGCTTTTTTGATTGACTCTTCGGAATCGCCCATATTCTGGTTGATTGGAGTGTCTTTTGGTATAACGGTTCAGCGAAGCAGATTTTGTTTTACGTCTGCTTTCAGGGATCTCTTTCTGATGGGTCAAACACGCATGATAAAAGGCGTGTTTGTCGGATTGGCAGTATCCACCGTTGGGTTTGTAATGGTAATGAGCACTGTTTCTCCGAATCCTGAATTCGGGCTACCTCCCTCCGACGCAAATATTTTGCCGGTTGGGTTGTCGACGCTGGTCGCAGGTACTCTATTTGGAATTGGAATGGTCTTGGCTGGAGGGTGCGTTTCCGGTTCTCTATACAGAATGGGTGAAGGATACATCGGCTCTTGGATCGCAATCCTTGGAGTAATGATCGGGCTTTTTGCGCTAAATAGCACTTGGAATTGGTGGTGGGATAACCTAATCTCAACCGAATCAGCCATATGGCTCCCGGCGGAAATTTCTTACACCTGGGCCTTGGTTGCGACATGTGCTGCTCTAGTTGTCTTGCTATACATCTCCGTTCTACGCGAGAGACGCCTGACCACCGGTTTGGTAATGCCGGAGATAAGAAAAAAAAATGACCCAGCCTCTCCGGGAACCTCAAAGGAATTTTTAGGCTATCTTACAGCGCTATTCCAAAGGGAATGGAGTCCTATCGTCGGTGGTGTAGTGCTTGGCATACTGAATATACTGCTGTTCATACGCTTTCATCCCCTAGGGGTAGTAGGAGAGATTTCCCGCTGGTCGATTTCAATAGCCAACATTGCAGGTCTACCAGAATTAGACCTCAAGGGAATGGAGGAATTAGGAGCCTGTGCACTGGTTATCGTGGAAGGCCCGTGGTTAACTCACGGTCTCTTTCTGAATACCGGCATTGTCATAGGATCTGCCGCATCATCGATCTTCTCAGGTGAGTTCAAGCTCAGGGTGCCAAGATCGACAATTCGGTACATTCAATCCCTAGTGGGTGGTGGAATCATGGGATATGGCGCGGGGCTTGGCCTCGGCTGCACGTTAGGAGCTTTTTTCTCCGCGGTACCATCGCTTGCCCTTAGTGGATGGGTATATGCAGTTGGCCTAACTGTCGGGGCCTACATAGGTGTCCAGTGGATTAAAAAATTCCCATAATAATGTCTAGCCCAGAAGTCGAGAAAGATATAAGAGCATTACCACTTCCGGATCAAGTAGTCGCCATAGAGAAAGCTATCGAAGACGCTCTCCAAGGTCGTAGCGTCAAACTGTTCTCAGAGACGCACATGGCAGCAACTTATGCCCTACCCAAAGCTTTGGGCAAGGGAGTTCGTTGCCGTGTCACACCGGATAGTGCCGGACAGGGATGGCAAATCGCCTTCTCGCCAAAATAATTGCTGATCATACGATCTTTTGACAAAAAAGGTCTTTCCACAGAGGGAGTCTTCTGATACGAAAAATGTCTAACCACAGCCAACGGAGACCAGATATGAACCCATCTGTACACTACAGCCTCTCTGGTGGTCGCGTGCCCAGAGGTGTCATTCAACGAGTCCCTCAAGAATTGGCATTCTCGACACCGGAGTATCAGCGTCGGATGAGACTCGTCCGTGATGGGATGGAGAAGGATGGAATAGATCTCTTACTCGTTTTCGCTCCGCCCAACGTATTTTATCTCTCCGGATTCCAAAGCTTCGCGATGTACAACAATGAATGCATTATCCTGCCACTAGAGGGTGAGCCGCTTTTAATTGTTGATCCCCCCGAGATCGGAGGAGCATTGATGCACTCTTGGTTCGACAACGTGTACGGTTATCCTCCAAATGAAGGGAGGGAATCATTCCTCTCCAAATTGATAATCAACCAAAAGGGAGTGTCACCGAAGATGGCCGTGGAAACGGATTCGCGTGCATTGCCTGTTCGATTTTACGAAGCCTTTAGAAACCACCTCCCCAAGGCAAATTTCATTGATGGATCGGATTTAGTCCCACAAGTGAAAGCTACTAAATCTGAGGAAGAAATCGCACACCTAAGACACTCTGCATCATTAACCGATGCGGGTATGTCAGCTGCCATCAATGCCATTGAGATTGGTGCATCCGACAACGATGTCGCAGTAGCAGCCTACGAAGCTATGATAAATGGCGGCAGCGAATATATGTGTGTAGACCCAATTGTGACATCCGGAATACGCTCAAGCATCCTTCATTCTAACCATAAGAGAATCACCCTCAATACTGGCGACACATTGCTCATGGAATTGGGAGCATGCATCCAGCGTTATACCGCGCCCACAATGCGTGCAGCCGTCATCGGTGAACCATCCCCGGAGGTGCGTCTTGTAGCCGATGCTTGCTTGGCGGCACTGGGCAATGTACTGTCATCTCTCAAGGCTGGGATATCCTCTCACGAAGTCGCATCAGCGGGATGGATGGCTTTGCGCGAAGCCGGTGACGACATAGTCTTCCACGGCTCATTCGGGTACGCAATTGGGGCGGGATTCCCTCCCACATGGGCAGATGATACCGGGGCAATTGCCTGGGGTAATCATACGCCGCTAACAGCAGGACAGGTATTCCATCACCCTGTAGCAGTACGTAAACTGGGCAAGTTCGGAGTGGCTTTTAGTGAAACAACGGTAATCACCGAAAGTGGGTGCGAGGTTCTCACCGGATCTCCCAGAGAACTAACTGTCCGGTAAAAAATTCCCAAGTATGCGTATCAAAGTTAATGCGATTGCCTGAGCTTAGAAAGGCTGACGAAAAAGGTCAGGGAGTTCGGATTGGCCATCGCATCAGCGCTTACAGCATCCTCAGGATTCACTCCAGATAGGATGCGCTTTACCGGCACTTCTATCTTCTTAGCGTTAAGTGTTCTTGGCACCTCTGATATGGCATAGATTTCATTGGGGATGTGACGAGGCGATAAATCTACTCGCAAACTGACCTTAATACGATCCTTTAATTTATCATCCAAAGACAGCCCTTCAACGAGTACCAAAAACAATAACAACTTGCCTTCAATTTCAAACCCAGACGTGTCAACTACTAGGCTATCCTCCACTTCTGGCAAAGCCTCAACCACACGATAGAATTCGCTTGTCCCCATCCGCACGCCACCCCGGTTCAGGGTTGAATCAGA
>JASLXL010000055.1 GCA_030740335.1 SAR202 cluster bacterium
CTATTCGTCCTTGCGGTTGCCACTGACACATCGACCGTCTACGCTTGGTACGCGGTTATCGGTGGGTCCTCGGTGCTTGTGCTGCATCGCGAGAACATTTCCCGCCTCATCAGGGGCGAGGAGCGCAAGATCGGTCAGCGCGCGGTCGAAGCCGGGCCCAGTCAGGAACCCAGTGGGCAAAAAGGATTCCGGTGGCCCGGGTCGGTGTAGCCGGAACCACTAGCTGGGGCACCACTCTTGCCATTCTAGGCGCTCGCGCCGGGCAGGAAGTCAACCTGTGGACACGCACCGAAAACGAGGCCGAACGGCTTCGCGCCGATGGCGAGAACCACAGGTTTCTTCCGGGAATACCCCTACCTGACGGTATAACTGTCACCTCGTCGGCGGATGACGCCTTTGGTGATGTCGAGATCGTGCTGATAGTCGTACCTTCAAGGACTTTGAGAGCTAATGCCCGGGCTATCGGTGGTCACATCGCGCCCTCGGCTGTGGTGGTTAGCGCGACCAAGGGTCTTGAGTTGGGTACCCGCAAACGAATGAGCGAAATCCTAGCTGAGGAACTGCCAGAACAGTTCGCGGACAAGATATGCTGCATGTCCGGACCCAATCTGGCTGCCGAGATATGCCAGGGCAAGCCGTCGTCCACAGTTTTAGCATCGTCCAGCCTCGACAACGTCAAGCACGTCCAATCCCTCATTAGTTTGTCCGGGTTCCGGATATATACCAACGACGATATCATCGGCGTTGAGTTGGGCGGTGCTCTAAAGAATATTATCGCGCTGGGAGCGGGGGTATGTGACGCCCTGAATCTAGGCGACAACACCAAGGCCGCGTTCATGACCAGGGGCCTCGCGGAAATGGCCAGGCTTGGGGTGGCTGCAGGCGCGGAAGCGATAACATTCGCCGGGCTTGCTGGGGTCGGAGATTTGATAGCGACCTGCTCCAGCCCCCTTAGCAGAAACCACCAGGTGGGAGAACGCCTTGCCCGTGGAGAGACGTTGGAGCAGATCCGCGCATCCATGCCGCACGTGGCTGAGGGGGTAGATACGACCGCTGCCGCTGCAGGTCTGGCGGATGCCCTGGGCGTGGACATGCCCATTACGAAAGCGACCTACGAGGTGCTTTTCAACGGGGTACGTGTTCAGGACGCGATCACTGCTCTACTCGGGCGCGTCCCCGCACCTGAGTGGGCCGGAGTCTGGCCCTGACGATCTGGCCCGAGCTCTAGTCTCCCATCTCTCCCAACTCGTACATCACTGTGGAGATTACTGCCAGAGATGCCGTCTCCGCGCGCAGGATGCGTCGCCCAAGGGTTATGGGTACTATGCTCTCCGCCCGCGCAAGGTCCACCTCTTCGCGCGTCAGCCCGCCCTCCGGTCCAATAAATATGCCGATGCGGTCCCGGTGTCGCGACCTGCGCTTGATTTGACCCAGGGCCTGCCTGATACTATCGTTCCTCTCCATCTCCCAAGGGATCATGCCTGGACCGACGTGGTTGTTGCAGGCCTCGCGGAGTTCAATGGCTGTGCCGACGTAAGGCACACGGCCTCTACCTGACTGCTCCGCAGCCTCTCGGACAATGGTTCGCCACCGCTCATAGCGACCATCGCTCCATTTCCGCGCGTTGGGTATGGATCGCTCGCAGATCATAGGGACGAAGGAGGACACTCCCAGTTCGGTGCCCTTTTGGAGTACATACTCGAACTTGTCGCCCTTGATGATAGCCTGGTACAGAGTGATTTCGATGCCGGGCTCGCCTTCGCACATGCCTGACTCGACCACGTCGCCGATGACCAGTTCAGTCGACACGGAGCGCAGCACCACCCGATACTCTAAACCGCTGCCATCCAGCACAATGACGTTGTTCCCTGGGCGGCCTCTGAGTACGCGAGTTATCTGTGAGGCGGCGCCGCCTTCGAGAGACACGCGGCTGCCCGATATGGACTCTGGTGATACGAAAAACCGGTGCATCTGGACCTCCGGGACTAGGCGCCCTTGGTCGCTACCAGGGCGACCCAGTCGCCATCGATCACACCGCGCTCGATGACTGCGCCTGCCGACGCAAGAGCCTGGCGGACGGACTCCTGCCGCGCGTCGAGGATGCCAGAGGCGATGATCCGACCACCCGGTCGGAGTGCGCCGATCATGTCGACGGCCAGTTCCGAGACCACTTTGCCAGATACATTGGCGACCACCAGGTCGAATCCATCGGTAGGGATCAGGCTCTTGGTCAGGGTCCCTTGGTAGACCGTGACGATACCGTCAACGCCGTTGTCGGTGATGTTGGCGGCGGCAGAGCGGGCTGCCACATCGTCGATTTCCACTCCTACTACAGAGGCGACTCCCAGCTTGGCTGCGACTATGGACAATATACCTGACCCGCATCCCACATCCAGCACTCGCATTTCCGGTGTGCAGAACTCCTCCAGGAGCACCATGCACATGTGCGTGGTAGGGTGGTGCCCAGTGCCGAATGCCATGCCGGGGTCGAGCCCGATCACGATGTCGGATTCGGACGCTACATACTCGCGCCAGGTTGGGACAACAACCATCCGCTCGCCAATGTGAAGTATATGGAAATGGCGCTTCCACGCCTGCTCCCAGTCCTCCTCCTCCACGACACGCTCCTTTAAAGGGGAGATCGGGCAAAGGTGGGATACAAGGGCGACGCCCACATCGATTCCGCCGCGGCGCGACTTCGTAGTTGAATCGATGGGCAGGTAGGTCGTGATCCTCACGTCGTTGGGGTCCGGAGGTACCTCGCCCTCGTCCGGGTTGAATCCGCCGGGTTCTTCCATTGCCACGCCGCCGTGACCATATCGATGGAAAATATGCGACAAGGGTTCTACGAACTCAGCGGGGGCATCGACACTCAGCTCAAGCCACTGCAAGGTTACTCCGAGCCGCCCATAGAGTCCTTGAATTTATCAAACCAGCCCTTGTCATCGGCGTCCACTGACGCGCTTCTGTCAAGGCTCTCCGACAGTTCCTGGAGAAGGCGGCGCTGGTTCTCGTCGAGGCGTCTAGGCGTCTGGACGACTATCGTGATCAGCTGGTCCCCTCGCTGATTCTCTCTGCCCAGGTATGGTACGCCGTTGTCCTTGAGCCTGATGATGTCGCCGGTCTGGGTTCCGGGTGGAACCTCGACATCGGCCTCGCCGTCCAGAGTTGGCACCTTCAAGGTAGTACCGAGGGCGGCGTCGGCGACATTGATTACCTGGGGATGGACGATGTCGTAGCCGTCCCTCCTGAATAGCTTGTGTGGCTTAACTCGGACTGAAACGTAGAGATCCCCCGGATGGCCACCGTTAGTTCCAGGCTCGCCCTCGCCGGTGAGCCTGATCTGGGTTCCGGATTCGATCCCAGCGGGAATGGACACAGCCAGCTTCCGCCTTCGGACCTCGGTGCCGCGACCTTTGCACTGTATGCATGGGTCGCTGATGACCTTGCCCTCTCCCTGGCACTTGTTACAGGCTGAGACCTGGACGAACTGGCCGAAGATGCTCTGGGACCCGCGGCGTATCTCTCCAGATCCTCCGCAGTTCGGGCAGGCGACTGCCTGAGATTCTGGTTCACTTCGGTCACCCCGGCACTTGCTGCAGACCTCGGTCCGCCTCACCTCTTGTTCGCGCTCGGCGCCGAAGGCCGCCTCCTCGAATTCCACGTTGACGGAGTACTGCAGGTCAGAGCCGCGTCTCGTGCTGCGTGCCCTCGATTGAGACTGCGTACCCGATCCGCCGCCAAAGAAAGCCTCGAAGATATCGCCGAAGCCTCCGAAGTTGTCGAAACCGTCGAAACCTTGCGCGCCGTTCTGACCGACACCCGCGTGGCCGAACCGGTCGTAGTTAGAGCGTTTCTCCGAGTCCGTGAGGACCTGATAGGCCTCGTTGACCTCTTTGAACTTCTCTACCGCGCCTTCGGCCTTGTTCCGGTCAGGGTGGAACTCTAGGGCGAGCTTTCTAAAAGCCTTCTTGAGCTGCTCATCTGAGGCGCCCTTGGAGACACCCAGAACTTCATAGTAATCTCGTTTTTGTGTGGTCATCCACTCCCCGTTATTCGAGCATCAACTTCCAATTATAGGTTCTTTCACATAGAGCTACAAGGGTGTTTTGCTCAATGTATTGGCCTGACGGTGACGTAGTCCGGGGCGCGAATTCTGGTAGAGGGGAGGGTCGAGCGGAGGTGCGATGGGACATTTGCAGGGGCACGACGGGCGATGGAAAGGGCAGGGCTACGCGCCGTGAACCCCCTCTACCATCTCGCTCATCACTAGGCCTAGCAACTCCACCCCGGCGATAGCCCTGGAGTACTCCATTCTCATCGGGCCCACGGCGCCGACAGTTCCTACGGCCTCGCCGGGGATGCCATAACGTCCGATAACCACGCTGAGGGGCCACATGAAATCGCCCCGGTTCTCCTGTCCGATGACCACGCGGACGACGCCCGTCTCCGGGGCCTCCTCGAGAATCGCCCGGACCAGCGTGCCGTCTTCTGCGGCCTCGAGGACCGCCCTCATTGTCTCTACCCCGGCGATCTCCGGTTGAGCCAGAAGCAGCCTGAGCCCATCCACATAGTGGTCGCTCATGGACGCCGAGTCTTCCTCCTTGAGCATAAGGACAGTTGAGTCGACGACCTCTTCTTCCAGGGGGGAAAGCTCCATTTCCCGGGCCTTGATCTGTTGCCGCGTGAGACCGCCAATCAGTTTGCTAACTTTGTTGGCGGTCATCTCGAGCTTTGGGGTCGCAAGGGGGACCTTCAGCCGAATCAATTGACGCCTCACTCGCGTCTGGCCAAACACGACGATGACTAGCGCCAGCAGGTCTTGTAGGGAAACGAGTTGGACCCGGTTCACCTTCGCCTCTCGCGTCCGTGGAGACGTAGCTATGGCGAGGTTCTCGACCAGTTCCGACAGCACGGCTGCCGCCACGGTGGTCCACTCCTCGACATCTCTCTCAACCTCCATCAGTTGCTTGCGGACCTTTTTCATGACGGAATGGGGAATGGTACCGGCGTGAGGCGACGCCACGGTCTCCACGTATATGCGGTATCCTTTGTCGAGGGGGACGCTCCCAGCGGAGGTGTGTGGGCGAGTCAGGTATCCGCCCTGCTCAAGTGCGGAAACCTCGTTCCTAATCGTTGCGGAGCTGACGCCCAGATCGTGGTTCCGTACGATGGACTCGGATGCGATGGGCGAGCCCGTCCTGATATAGTCATTTACGATCAGGTTCAGTATGTCTGTCTCTCTGGTAGTCAGCATCGGCAAACCTCAGTTGTCTGCACCGGGGCGAGCCTTCCCCCACCACCGAATCTAGCATTGTGGTTTGCATCGTGTCAAGGGAGCGCGAACTCATTCCAAGTGGTGCCGGGGGCGGGGCAAATCTTGAGCCGGTCCGGGTGTGTGTAGGGCATGGGTGGGGTTAATGCCCAGTCCGCGGGTCCATCCGCGTTGGATACTTGTAGCTATGGCGCCCCATTTCAAATTGACACTCGCGCGGCGCTCATGCTATATTGTTCGTCTGTTCGAACATACATACGCATATAATGCGTTGATGGGGAGTAGTAGCGGCGCGCGCGCGATAGAGAGCCGGGGATGGTGGAAATCCGGTGCGGCAATACCCCGTGAACTCGCCCCGGAGCACTCGTCTTGAAAGGGAGTTAAAGGGGATATGACACCGCAGGACATATACGCCGTGACGGCGCGTCCTGCGGTATTGGTATCATCTTCACACTTCAACTAGGGATGGGCGGTTGGCCCCGTTACGGCCTTTTGAGTGGCCTTGATCTTGGATTGAGGCAATTAGGGTGGTACCACGAGACTCAACGTCCCGTCCCTTTCTAGGGCGGGACTTTTTGTTTGTCACCCCATTGTGGTTTTAGGATATTTGGAGATCGATCAATGAAAAAAAACGGCTCGCAGATGGTTTGCGAAAGCTTGATCCGGGAGGGCGCGGACGTTGTCTTCGGCCTCCCTGGAGGCGCGATACTCCCGCTGTACCAGACGCTGCCAGAGTATCCACAATTGCGTCATATCCTGGTTCGCCATGAGCAGGGCGGCGCACACGCGGCGGATGGCTACGCACGTGTAACCGGCAAACCCGGCGTTTGCTGGGCCACGTCCGGTCCAGGTGCCACCAACCTCATCACCGGCATAGCCACGGCACAGATGGACTCGGTGCCGATGGTTGTCATCACGGGCCAGGTCGCCAGGGCATCCATCGGAAGTGACGCCTTCCAGGAGACCGACACCACTGGTATCACGTTGCCCATCACCAAGCATAACTATCTGGTCATGGACGCGGCCGATATACCCAGAGTTATCAAAGAGGCGTTCTATATCGCCAGCACAGGTCGGCCCGGCCCTGTCCTCATCGACATCCCGAAGGATGTGCTGACAAACGAGGCCGAGTTCATCTACCCGGATACTGTGGATCTGCCCGGCTACAAGCCTAATTTGGAAGGGCACCCTGCCCAGATAAAGCGCGCCACTAGGCTCATCGCGCAATCGAACAGGCCAGTAATTCTCGCTGGCCACGGCATCATCTTCTCTAATGCCTTCGACGAGTTGAAGGAGCTTGCAGAGAAAGCGCAGGTGCCGGTGATCACGACTCTTCTGGGCATCAGCTGCTTCCCGGAAGACCATGTGCTATGCGTCGGCATGCCTGGAATGCACGGTATGGCTTACGCCAGCCTGGCCCTGGAAGAGGCCGATCTGATTATCGCGTTGGGCATGCGCTTCGATGATCGGATCACAGGCAAGCCTAGTGCGTTTGCGATCAACTCAAGGAAGATTCACGTCGATATTGATCCTTCTGAGATCGGCAAGAACATAAAGGTAGACGTGCCTATAGTGGGCGACCTGAAGCGAGTCCTGACAAAACTAAACAAGCAGATTGAGCCAGCCACACATGTGGAATGGGTCCAACGGGTTGACGAGCTCAAACGCGACCACCCATCAATGTCCATTCGTGACACCGACAAGCTGATTCCACAGTACATCATCAACCAAATTTCAATTGCAACTGACGGCAAGGCGATAGTGGTCACCGGGGTTGGGCAGCACCAGATGTGGGCGGCGCAACACTACATGTTCACCGAGCCGCGGAGCCTGATAACCTCAGGTGGGTCCGGCGCCATGGGCTACGAGGTCCCGGGTGCGATGGGTGCGCAGGTTGGCGAACCCGACAAGGTCGTGTGGTCTGTCGCTGGAGACGGCGGTTTTCAGATGACCATGGCCGAACTCGCGACTCTGGTAGAAAACGACATTCCGGTAAAATTTGCGATCATCAACAATGGATTTCTCGGGATGGTTAGGCAGTGGCAGGAATTCTTTTACGCCAAGAGCTACGTTGCGACACACTACACGCACAATCCCGACTTCGTGAAACTAGCGGATGCATTTGGGATACTTGGCATACGAGTCACAGAGAAGTCCCAGGTCAGGTCCGCAATCGAACGGGCGATGGAGTATGACGGACCCGCGCTCATCGACTTCGTTGTCGATGAGGAGGAGAACGTCTTCCCAATGATTCCGGCCGGGCAAACCGTTCACGAAATGATTGAGGAGCCGGTCTCCAAAGAGGTCAAGCAATGACCACCAATGGGGACAGTCCGAGGCACACGATTTCGGCGTTGGTCCAGGATAAGCCAGGCGTCTTGAACCGTGTCTCTAGCATGTTCAGGCGTCGCGGTTTCAACATCTCCAGCCTGGCTGTAGGACAGAGTGAGGAGCCTGACCTGTCACGTATGACCTTCGTGGTCGAAGGTGACGACATGGTAGTAGAGCAGGTAACCAAGCACCTTCACAAGCTGATAGATGTGATCAAAGTCTCCGACATCTCGGACCAGAACATTATCTCACGTGAGATGGCCCTCATCCGGGTCAAGGCTAACGTACAGACCCGCAGCGAGATAATGCAGATCGTGTCCATATTCAGGGCAAACATCGTGGATGTCGCCACTGACTCCATTATCGTTGAGGTGTCTGGCAATGAGGAGAAAGTCAACTCGCTCCACGAGCTGCTCAAGAGTTTCGGGGTTGTCGAGGTTATGAGGACTGGTACCATAGCCCTGAACCGAGGGGTGGGCGCTAAGCCGGCCCGTCCGAAGAACAGACCTGTTGATTGGGGCGAGTCCTCGTCCGTCTAGGTTGTGACCTCTCGCCCTCGGGAGGGGATCTCGAACGCGGCATAGCCGCCACAAAATACCCTGTTGGAGAAAAGAGCGAAAATGGCAAAGATGTACTACGAGAACGACGCCGACATGTCCGTGTTTGATGACAAGACTGTCGGTATCATCGGATACGGCAGCCAGGGGCATGCCCACGCGCTGAACCTGCATGAAAGTGGCGTCAACGTGATGGTGGGGCTGTATGAGGGGAGTAAGAGCAAGGAGATGGCCGAGGCCGCTGGC
The DNA here is from genome assembly GCA_030740335.1 of SAR202 cluster bacterium. The sequence goes on from JASLXL010000055.1 coordinate 8,410, forward strand.
CTGAAGGTCGGCACGGTGTCGGAAGTGGCCGAGAACTCGGATGTCGTAATGATGCTTATCCCCGATCACTCGATGGCGGAGATATACAAGGAATCTGTCGAGCCATACATGGTCTCTGGCAAGACTTTGATGTTCGCACATGGCTTCAACATCCACTACAACACCATCACTCCTCCGAGCACCATAGACGTATCTATGGTGGCGCCCAAGGCGCCGGGCCACAGGATGCGTGAGGTCTTCACTAAGGGCTCCGGTGTCCCCGGCCTGCTGGCCATTTCACAGGATGCCTCGGGCAATGCCCGCAAGATTGGTCTGGCCTACGCGAGAGGCGTCGGCTGCACCCGCGCTGGCGTGCTAGACACCACGTTCAAGGAAGAAACCGAAACGGACCTCTTCGGCGAGCAAACGGTGCTCTGTGGCGGCGTCACCTCCCTCATCAAGACCGCTTTCGAGGTGATGGTCGAGGCTGGCTATCAGCCCGAGTCGGCCTACTTCGAGTGCATGCACGAGCTGAAGTTGATTGTGGATCTTCTATACGAGGGTGGGATGGAGTACATGCGCTACTCTATCAGCGACACTGCAGAGTACGGTGACTACAGCCGCGGTCCGCGGATCATCGATGCCCATGTCAAGGAGAATATGCAAAAGGTGCTGGCCGAGGTGCAGGACGGCACTTTCGCCCGTGAGTGGATCGCCGAGAACGACGAGGGCCGGCACCGCTTCGATCGCATGCGAATCGACAACGCTGAGCACTCCATCACCGCGGTGGGCGAGGAGTTGCGCGGCATGATGTCTTTCCTCAAGGACTCCGATTAGGAATTCAATCAAACACACCCCTCCCTTGGGAAGAAGTCAAGAATGGGGGAGTCTAGAGGGGGGTTACACCCTCTGGTGGGGTACTGGGGGTATCCCCCAGTCATCAAATCTCTTTCTTCTGCCTTCTTCTACCCGCAGTGGAGAAGGATATTTTGAGTCCAGTGGTAATCGACTTTCAACAGAGAGGATGGCCGGGTACCGACAGGAGCAATTATGAATAGCAGCGAGGTATCATGCGTATGTCGCCATACGGTGTCCTTCGATAGCCCTTAATCGCTCTTGCGAGCACGCACACGACGGAGGGTCTTGGAAGGAGATACCATGACCGACGAAAAAGTACTGATATTCGATACGACACTGCGCGACGGCGAACAGTCCGCAGGCATTGGCCTGACGACCTCGGATAAGCTCGACATCGCCCGGCAGCTCGACCGCCTGGGAGTCGACATAATCGAGGCCGGGTTCGCTGCCAGCTCCCCCGGTGACCTTGAGGCCGTCAAGGCCATCGCGAAGGAGGTCCGCCGGCCCATAATCGCGTCCCTGGCTCGCTGCCACCCCGGCGACGTTGACGCCGCCTGGGAGGCACTGAAGGACGCCGATCGGCCACGCATCCACGTATTCATCTCCAGCTCCGATGTCCAGATCATGCATCAGCTCCGGAAGAATCCGGAAGAGGTGATGGACATGGCTGTGGCATCCGTAGAGCGCGCTAAGAGATACTGCGAGGATGTTGAGTTCTCGCCTATGGACGCTACTCGGACCGATTCTGCCTACCTGTACAAACTGGTAGAGGCGGCCATAGATGCCGGCGCGACTACGGTGAACATCCCCGATACCGTTGGCTATGCACTTCCCTCGGAATTCGCCCAGCGGATTCAGGACGTTCGAGACAACGTGCCCAACATCGACCGTGCCGTGGTTAGCGTGCACTGTCACAACGACCTGGGCAACGCCGCAGCCAACAGCGTCGCGGCGGTTCAAGTGGGTGCACGCCAGGTCGAGGGCTGTATCAATGGCCTCGGAGAGCGGGCGGGTAACGCCTCCCTCGAAGAGGTGATAATGGCTATCGAGACCCGCAAGGACCTGTTGGGGGTCTCGACCAACACGGATACGACACAGATCTATCGCACCAGCCGAATGGTCAGCGACATCACGGGATTCCCGGTCCAGCCCAACAAGGCGATCGTCGGCGCCAATGCCTTTCGCCATGCGTCCGGCATCCATCAGGACGGGATCCTCAAGGAGCGCACGACCTTCGAGATCATGGCGCCGGAGTCCGTTGGGTGGCCCAGTGGTTCCCTGGTCCTCGGAAAGCTGAGCGGTCGAGCCGGCCTCCGATCGCGGCTAGAGGAGCTGGGATTCAGCCTGGACCAGGAGCAGCTTGATACTGCCTTTACGGCTTTCAAGAACCTGGCAGACCGCAAGCGCGAGGTTACAGATGCTGACCTGGAATCGCTAATGTCC
>JASLXL010000056.1 GCA_030740335.1 SAR202 cluster bacterium
AACACCTTGATGAACGTCTCGCCGATCACACGCCGCTTCTCCTCAGGATCGGTGATCCCCTTGAGTTCGGTCAAGAACTGTTCAGATGCCTGAGCAAACACCAGCTTTGCCTTCAAGTAGGCTCGGAATGTCTCCAGAATGCGTTCCGGCTCCTCGCGACGCATCAGCCCATTATCGACAAAGATGCAGGTTAGCTGGTCGCCAACAGCTCTATGAACAAGGGTCGCGGCCACAGCGGAGTCTACGCCTCCGGACAGTGCGCATATGACCTTTCCGTCACCTATCTGGTTCTTGATCTTCTCGATCGACTCGGCAACGAAATTGGCCGGTGTCCACAAAGATACGCAGCCGCATATCTCATGAACGAAATTGTCCAGGAGCGCCTTGCCATCGGGGGTGTGAGCGACCTCTGGGTGGAACTGAATGCCCAGCATACCCTTGCCGTTGCCGGTGGCGGCAACGGGCGAGTTTTCGGTGTGGGCGAGTGCAGTAAATCCAGGGGGCTGCTCGACGATTCGATCCCCATGGCTCATCCACACAGGCATCGACGACGGCAATCCTTCAAACAGCGGCTCACCGGGCCCAGACTGGGCTAAGGATGCGTGACCGTATTCGCGGTGAGTTGATGGAGCAACCTTGCCGCCTAGCTGGTGTACCAACACCTGCATCCCATAGCAGATCCCCAGTACCGGCAGGCCTGACTCATACACCCACGATGGCGCCATCGGGGCGCCGTCGTCATACACGGAAGCAGGCCCACCTGAAAGGATGACGCCCTTCGGATTGAGGTCCTTGACGCTATCCCAAGTCGAGTCGTGGGGCAGTATCTCGCAGTACACCTGGGATTCGCGTACCCGCCGTGCTATCAGGCGACTGTACTGAGACCCGAAATCGATAACGATGATCGACTCGCGTTCCGGCCTGGATGGTGGGTGGGGGACCGGCGACTGCCCCGACTTTTCCTTGGCGATCTCCAGGTACGCCGAGACCTCAAGATCGTCGCTGGCTGCCAGTCGATGACTATCGTTGGTCTCTGAATTTTTGCTCATTTGTTTGGCGATATACCGTGCTGTACTGCTGATGTTAAACCGTCACGGGCGCGCGCGCCTGTGCTCACTATGTTGTGGGTCCAAGGCTAGCATCTATGCTATATTGTGGTCAACCTGCTATGGCACCCCGCAAATTCTTCACGCTCGATCCGTCCCTGTTCGCCCAGGTGGATGTCGCCGTGAGCCATCTGAAGCGCGGCGGTGTCGTCGCTATCCCCACCGATACACTCTACGGCCTGGCGGCCTCCGCCGTCGACCCTGAAGCGGTCTCCCGCGTGTTCGAAATAAAGGGCCGCCCAGGAGGGATGGCGATGCCGGTGCTGCTAGCCGATCCACAGGATCTGGACCTGTATGCAACCGAGGTGCCTGGAGTCGCCCGCGACCTGGCAAATCGTTTCTGGCCCGGCCCGCTCTCCCTGGTGCTAACAAGGTCTGAGGCCATGCCGGACGCCGCCACGGCTGGCGGTAACACCGTCGCGCTGCGAGTCCCGAACCACCCGGTGCCACGTGCGATCGCCCGCAGGCTCGGCGCACCCATCACTGGGACCAGCGCAAACCCCAGCGGACAGCCCGCGGCTACGACCGCATCCAAAGTGAGGGAGCAGCTCGGGGACGCCGTAGACCTGGTAGTCGACGCAGGCGAAAGTCCTATAGGCGAAGGCTCAACCATCCTTGACGTCACCGGTCCGTCCCTGGTCGCGCTGCGTGTCGGCACGGTGTCCATAGCCGATATATCTGACGCTACTGGAATGCCAGTAACCCTCCCGTAGTGGTAGGTCTGCGACCAGCCCTCCTCATGAACGTGTAAAATGGAACACGAATCTCCAACTGCCAGGAAACTACCGATGACTCGATCGCTTATCGTCGCAAACTGGAAAATGAACGGCACCGTCGCCGAAGCACGACATCTCGCAGAGGCCATGAAACCCGGTCTTGCTGGGATCAAGGGCGTAGGCAAGGTTCTATGCCCTCCATTCACAGCCCTGGCCGCTGTATCGGAGATGCTGGAGGGCACGGACATCGGCCTCGGTGCTCAGGACATGTACCACGAAGTCTCTGGCGCATTCACCGGCCAGATATCGCCAGGGATGGTGGCCGAGTTCTGCAGCTACATTATCCTGGGCCACTCCGAACGCAGATCTCTGATCGGCGAGACCAGCCAATCTGTCGCAATGAAGGTCGCAGCTGCCAAAGAGGCGGGCCTCAGTCCCATCATGTGCGTAGGTGAAACAATCTCCGAGCGCGAGACGGGCAGGGCGGAGGCTGTCGTAGACGGGCAGGTCTTGACTGGACTTGCGGGAGTCAGCAACATCGATGGCATTTCCATCGCCTACGAGCCGGTCTGGGCCATAGGATCCGGTGCGGCCGCCTCCCCTGAAGACGCCCAGGCGATGGCATCGCGAATACGGCAAGTGCTGTCCGATCGCTTCGGCGAATCAGCTGCGAAAACCCCCATTCTGTACGGGGGCAGCGTAACTGACGAGAACATACCCGACTTCATGGGCCAGCCCGACATCGACGGAGCACTGGTCGGAGGCGCAAGCCTCAAACCCGATGTCTTCGTCGCACTCACCCGCGCCGCAGCGGCGTCTATCTGACCAAGGGCGAATGCCATCATAGCCCTAACACCCAGATTGCTCGCCATAGTAGGCGCCACAGCCACCGGCAAGACCGCACTGGCCGTCCGACTGGCCAAGGAGTTTGGCGGCGAGATCATAGGCGCGGATAGCCGCCAGGTCTACCGCCACATGGACATCGGCACCGCCAAGCCCACCGCCGAACAGCGCGCCGCCGTCCCTCACCACCTGCTCGATATAGTCGATCCCGACGAGCCGTACAGTCTTGCCCTGTTCTTGCGCCAGGCCCGGGCGACTATCGCCGACATCCACGACCGTGGTCACCTGCCACTGTTGGTGGGCGGCACGGGTCAGTACGTCTGGGGCCTCCTTGAAGGTTGGCAGGTACCTGAAGTGCCACCGGCCCCCGAACTACGCGCTGAGCTAGAGGCACGGGCATCGTTTGAAGGAGGCGAGGCTCTGTATGCGGAGCTACGGACCGTCGATCCCCAGGCCGCCGACCGTATCGACCCGCAAAACGTTCGGCGCGTAATCCGAGCGCTTGAGGTATATGCGGTGTCCGGCAAAACCTCCAACAGCAATCTCCGGCGCGTTGCGCCCAACTGGGAGACGATGCTTGTGGGGCTACGACTCGACCGCGCCGACCTCTATAGTCGAGTGGATCGTCGCGTTGACCAGATGCTGGAGTCGGGATGGCTCGACGAGGTGAAGGTGCTGTTGGGGCGAGACTATGCGCCGGAGCTGTCGGCCATGTCCGGCCTGGGCTATCGCGAGTTGTGCGAGCACATCCAGGGCGGCACGACCCTGGAGGACGCGATCGACGCAGCCAAACGCCGTACTCGACGCTTCGCCCGTCAACAACACGCATGGTTCCGTGAGACCGACGAACGAATCGCGTGGCACAATGCAGAGGAAGCAGGCGTAGAAGCGGCGGCGAGCCAGGTCAGGGACTGGGCCGAGGACTTACGATTCTAGCTACGGCCTGTGCTATAATACGGTGTCCCAAGGAGAGTGTTCAGACGATGCA
>JASLXL010000057.1 GCA_030740335.1 SAR202 cluster bacterium
CAGCCCACCAAGGGTCATGAAGTTGAGTGACATGCCCTGAGATGCGAGCAGCAGGATTCCTGTGAAGACACTTAACGGAATGGATAACCCGATCACCGCTGTTGGCCTGAGCGTCAGGAGCAGCCCGTGCAGCACCGTAGGCCTGGTCTTGATCAGGAACACGAACACGACTCCCATGGCGAACAGGAAGCCGAAGATTGCCTCCCGTTGTAACGTGTCAATCTGCGCCTTGATCTCCGGCCCATCGTTCACGATTGTCACGATCTCAATGTCGGGCGGTAGCTGCCTCAACGATGTCAGGCTGTCCAGAACATCTTCGGTCACCTCGATAGTGTTGGCGTCGGGGTCCTTGATGACAGCGATGCTGAGGCTGGGATGTCCGTTTGTACGCGACACGCTGGCCGCCGGGCCAGCCCCTAGGATGACGTTAGCCACATCGGAGAGTAGGACGGGATCGCCCGTTCCCGTGGATGGCGATTTCGCAAACAGTGCCACGCCACCGAATCCAACCACCAGATCTCTGATCTCCTGCAGGGAACCGTAGGTGTGGACGGTACGCACCGGGAACGTCTGACCTTCGTTGGTAATTGTGCCCGCGGGGTACGTAACGTTGTTGTTCTGAATTGCGCCCGCAACCTGGGTCAGCGACAAACCAGATTCGGAGAGGGCTCCCTGGTTCACAGTCACCAGAACCTGTTCGTCGACTCCGCCAGTGACATCGGCGCTGAACACCCCGTCGACGCCCAGAATCGCCGGCCGTACCAGCGATTCGACAATCCGCTGCAACTCGGGCATTTCACGGTCGGACAAGACGCTGAGTTGCATGACCGGGAACTCGTCCGGGTTGACCCTAGCGACTCTGGGTGCCTGGACATTGGTTGGGAACGACAGGCCGGTCAATCGGCTGGATATGGTCCGGGCTGCCTCCGCCATGTCGGTGCCAAACTTGAAGTTCGCCAGGAGCAACGATAGGTTCTCAGAGGAGGTCGACTGGATGTTCTCCAGCCCGTCCATGCCTGCGATGGCGCTCTCAATAGGCGCCGTGACATCGCGGACCACCGCATCAGAGTTGGCGGACGGGTAGAAGGTGACGACAGTAACCAGCGGGAACTCGATCTCCGGGAACAACTCGACCGGAATCGTTCGATACGTGTATAACCCAGTGGCCAGCAACATGACAATGACCAAGATGGTCACCGAGCGCCGGCTGAGCGCCAACATGGTGAGTAAGCTCATCTATTCAACCATTCACTCCGTCCGAGCAGTCGTGGTACCTCTGGCCGTGCCTGGAATACACAGTGCCGCCTCTGGCGCATCGTACGGCAGCCGTTGGTGATAATCCGCTTGGCGCGCGCGAGATTAGTGCCCATACCCCTCGATTGTACCTGATCCCCGCATGACCCTGCCTCTGAGGCTAGCAGGGTTGATAGCGGGGATGCTATCAAGGCTTATAAGGCTGTTGTGAGGTAGGATTGGTGTTTAGCGTAATCTTCCCGTAAATTTCCAGTATCTTCCATTTCCTTACTTAACTAAGTCTTAATCCGAAACCTTTATGTTCGAGAATTGTTAGCAACCTCGCTGTTGACGGACCGCTCCAGGCGCATTGCCACGGCAATCAGGACGAGGATAGCCGTGATCAAGATCGCGGACGCAACGCAATAGACGCAGACAGCGTGGAGGACGAACAACTCTATGGCTGTGAGGTAGATAGTAAATGCGACCCCGGCGCCGGCTACAGCTAACAGACCCCACTTGAGGACAGGCGGTGGGTATTCTAGGGCGATCACCGCAAGACTTCCCAGGAGCAGGGAGCTGTACACGGCGACGCCGAGTACGGTGACGGGGATGCCAAGAAACCTCGCGTACTCGCTTGTGGTCACCGACTCGCAACCGCCCAGGGACCCGCAGGACAGCGATGTGCCGGAGAAATAGACGGCGGCCAGATAGGTCGCCAGGCCGAGCCCAGCCAGACTCAGCAGCGAGACCCCACCCCAACGGAGTTCCCTGGCCTTCATTGTGCCGCCGCCAACTCCTCCTCTATCATCCTGCGGTAGACATCGTAACCGCCCAACCCTTCGAGTCGACGCCCATTGATAAAAGTCGTTGGAATCGATCTTACGCCAAGATCGTTGGCATCCTTGTTGCTCCGCTCCACAATTTCAGCGTACTGATCGCTCTCCAGACAGGCGGAGAAGGTGTCGAGGTTCAGACGTAGGCTCACGGCGAATCCCTTCAGGTTGGCGTCGCCAAACGCTCCGGCGTTCTTTCCCTCCTGGTTTGCGAACACCAGGTCGTGGTATTCCCAGAAACGACCCTGTTTGGCTGCGCATTCCGTAGCCTCGGCCGCTCTGATCGATTCAGGGCCCAGCAAGGGCTGGTGCCGGTACACGAAGCGGACTTTTCCGGTGTTAACGTACTCGTTGATAATCTGTCGCCCTGGCCCGAGGGCGAAATCTTGACAGAACGGTCACTGAAAATCGGAGAACTCCACCATCGTTACCGGGGCTTCGTTCGACCCTATGGAGTGTGCATACAGCGGTGTTAAATCGCCCTCACTCGAACCGCCGTCCCCGCCTCCCAGGACGGTCACCAGAATCGCCACCACGGCGAGTGCTACGACCGTTCCTCCTCCCCCGAGAAGTATCATTAGTCGAGTTTTCTCTGACGACGCTCTCCGGCTGCTGCGGTCCGAAATATTACGTCGCCGTCTCCCTCGTTCTCTTCGGTTGCTCGTGCTCATCTCAACTCGCACCTCTTGATGGACTGTCACCATCGTGACTTAACTTTCGGCTCGATTCAAGGGCCTCCGACGCGGCGATACTCGTAGAGTGTAATCCCCTCTGATTTCGGGTGGTAAACCCAGCATATCCCGCTTCACGGCGGGTGGCAACCACCCAGGCGGTAGGGCTGGACTCCATGATGCCGGCAGAGTCCGGCCAGGCGCGAGGTCCCCTAGGGTCCTGGGGGAGGGGAAACCCGGTAAGGTTGGGCCTCGCTGGGCCTGCTCTTCCACTCCTCGACCAGTTGGGCGAACTCCAGGGGATGTTCTTCTTTGAGGTGTGCCACCGATATATTGCCGGTAAATATTGACGTAAATATTGACGTATTGAAAGGGAAGGCCCTTGGCGCCAGGTGGGCGTGGAACAGATGGACGATAATGATCCAAGATATAGCCAGTATGGCCTCGTCGCTGTGGGCGACCAGAGCGGCCGCTATTATGGCAGTACCGGTCACGTCCATCCCCATTATTGGGAGCAGGATAACGATACCGGAGGCCGCCATGATCATCAGGCCCCACCAGACAGCCCAGTAGTCGAACTTCTGCAAATAGCTGAAATGGCCGAAGCGGGGCGGGTGAGGAGAGACACCGAGGAAATAGCCCATCATGTGGAAAAAGTCCTGGACGTCGCGGAGATTGGGAATCATCTCGATCCACCGGCCCACCCGCACCATCGGGACTCCGCTCCGCATGGTCACCAATCCGGGTATCAGATAGACCATGTGGTACAGGCCGTCGAGGATCAGGACAAATCCGGCCACCCGGTGGATTGCGCGCAGTCCGGAGAGACCGCCCACAAACACGAGAAGGTCATCGAAGGGGGTGGA
>JASLXL010000058.1 GCA_030740335.1 SAR202 cluster bacterium
CGGTGTCCGCGAGTGGGCTCTGTACGTGTTGGCTAATCTAACAATACTAGTACTACCTTGAACGGGGCGGCGCGTCTTTTAAACCAGACGCGCCGCCCACGTGCTTGGTTCATTGAAAAGTTGGCTATGGCCTCTCTTACCCACAGATTTATTCGACGTGGGGCCTAGGGACTAGCACTTAAATCGCCGGCGCCACTGGGGGGATCCTGTAAATCTATCTTGCCCTCAGTGCCGTTTTCCTATGTGACGAGTTGCCCCAAACAGTCGTGGCACTGTACTGTTGAACAGGCCCCGACTAGATTCCATGAAGCCCGGCAAATCAGATACCGGTTGCTACCTGAACAGTTCTCCATTATGCTAGGCTCGCACTTTGAAGAGCGCGAGATATCGACTACCGACCACCCTCGCCTTGCAAGACAGAATTATTTGAGAAGCACAGTCAACAGGCTGAGGCTCCGGGAGTTGTGAGGACAGAACAATGCTTACTTACAGCATCAGACGGATTCTACTATTCGTGCCCGTGCTGTTCGTTGTTCTGTTCATCACCTTTACCCTGGGGTTCTACGCACCTGGAGACCCGCTAGAAATACAGTTTGGACAAGACTTCGACCCTGACCCAGTGATCCTTGCCCGCCTGCGAAGCCTTTACGGGTTAGACAGGCCCTTCTATGTTCAGTTCGGCGACTATATATGGAAACTTGTGCACGGGGACATGGGCAAATCGATCAAGCCCGGCCCAAAACGAGAGATCTGGGACAAAATTAAGGGGGCGTTCCCCATAAGTGCTCAGCTCGGCGCCGCCGCGGGGGTGTTACTCGTCCTGATTGCGATTCCACTTGGGGTGCTAGCGGCTGCCAAGCAAAACACCTGGATAGATTATCTAATTGTCACGGGGTCGATTGCGGCAAGCTCGATTCACGTGATCGTGCTTGCACCAGGACTAATGGTCCTGTTTGTCCTTGTACTTGGCATCATGGATGTTCCGACTGGCTGGGAAGGACTCTTCAGTACGAATGCCATCATCCCAGTGATGATTCTGGTCATTACCGGGATGCTGGGACCCGTTCGATTGACGCGAGCCTCGGTACTCGAGATCATCCGCCAGAACTACATCCGGACAGCTCGTGCCAAGGGCCTGTTTGAGCGCAAGGTGGTCACACGACACATGATCAAAAATGCGCTGACTCCTGTGTTGACTCAAACTGGACTCACACTTGCCGGGCTGATAACGGGGACATTCTTTATCGAACGCATTTTCGCGATTCCAGGATTCGCCGGCATGGGTATCGCTGCGTTCCAGTCACGCGACTACCCGGTCATACTCGCAACGACTATGATCGGTGCAACGATTATCATAATAGCCAATCTGCTAGTGGACCTTGGCTACGGATTGATGGACCCACGGGTCCGCATTTCGTAGGCACATACCACCATTCTCAACACCGAAAGGCCATCTCGACGTGAGTGAACAAGACGTGAGTGAACAAGCTGTATCGACCTCCGGTATCGAAGACTTCGAATTCGTAAAACAGCGTAACCTATGGCTCGACGCCCTTGAGCGCCTGATCCGCAACAGGACCGCGATGTTTGGACTGGTCATTTGTTCAATAATCATCTTCATCGCAATTTTCGGCAGCACTTTGGCTCCAAGAGACTACCTGCGGACAAACATCAGCAACATCGCTGGCGGACCCAGCACCGAGAACTGGCTGGGGACCGACCTGGTTGGCCGAGACGTGATCAGTCGTTTGATGCACGGCGCAAGGACGGCCGTCTTCGCAGCAGCAATCACCGTCATTCTCGGCAATATTATCGGCATCAGCGCCGGTGCGTTGGCGGGCTACCTGCGTGGTTTAGTCGACGATCTCATCATGAGAATCACAGACATCCTGTTTAGCTTCCCTGACTTCCTATTCGCAGCCTTCCTTTCCGCTTCATTACGGACCCCTGTAGTAAAACTTCTTGGACAGTTAAAGCAAAAGACTGGATGGGAGTTTCTAGAGCAGACCATATTCCTCGATTACATGATCCTCTTCGGCGCGCTTGCGATGGTCAACTGGTCTGGAACCGCCCGCCTGGTGCGCGGCCAAATTCTTTCACTGCGTGAACAGGACTTCGTGCGCGCCGAGATAGCGCTGGGGATGCCAACCTGGCTGATAATCAGAAAGCATCTCATCCCAAACTCCATCGCCCCGGTGGTCGTGGGCGTAAGCGCGGGTATCGGCGGGATACTGCTCTTGGAGTCGTCCTTGAGCTTTCTTGGTCTTGGAATACAGCCACCGGCAGCTAGCTGGGGGGACATGATCAACACCGCCCTGCCGCTGTGGAGGCAATTCCCGTGGCTAGTTCTCCTCCCAGGAGGAACGCTCGCAATAGCGGTGTTTGGATTCAACTATCTCGGGGACGGAATTAACGACGCATTGAATCCGAGGCAGATTCAGAGATAAGCGTTACTGCAGACGATATGTCGATGAAATATCCAGTTCAATGATTATAGAAATGCGAGGTTAGCGTGGCTGAAGCGGTTCTGGAAATCAAGAACTTGGAGACACACCTCGCCTCACGAGAAGGCGCGGTGAAGGCGGTGAACGACGTCTCATTTACCCTTCTACAGGGCGAGACGCTTGGCATCGTTGGCGAATCAGGTTCAGGTAAGACTATGACGGCCTTGTCCATCATGGGACTTGTGCCAAATCCTCCAGGCGAAGTCGTCGGCGGCAGTGTGGTCCTTGACGGTGAGAACCTCACCGAACTGAGTGACGACGAGGTTCGCAAGCGGCGCAGCACAAAAATGGGCATGGTATTTCAGGACCCCGCCACATCGCTAAATCCCACGATGAAGGTAGGCCCGCAGATCGCCGAGACGATGCAACAGCAACTTGGCTTTGACGAAGCGACGGCGCGCCAACGCACGGTCGAGATCCTGGAACGGGTGGGTATTCCGTCCCCCGAATCTCGTTACTACGACTATCCATTTCAGTTCAGCGGCGGAATGCGGCAGCGTGCAATGATCGCTATCGCACTTTCCTGTGACCCTTTGCTCCTCATTGCCGACGAACCCACGACCGCTCTGGATGTGACTGTACAAGCACAGCTCCTTGACCTGGTAAGGGACCTTAAGACTGAGCTTGGCATGTCCGTTATCTGGATCACCCACGACCTGGGAGTCGTCGCTGACCTATGCGATCGGGTGGCGGTGATGTATGCTGGCCATATCGTCGAGACGGGCTCTGTAGACCAAATGTTCACATCGCCAAAACACCGGTACACGTCACTGCTGCTTAAATCGCTCCCATCCATGGAGAAGAGGAGTTCGGACAGGCTTACGGCGATTGCTGGCCTGCCACCGTCCCTGGCGAACCTGAAGCCGGGGTGCCCCTTTGCACCTCGCTGCGATGCACCGATTGATCGGTGCCTGGAAGAGAATCCCGTTCTCACGGAATCCGGAGATAACCGTTTCGCTGCATGTTGGAACACCCTCAATGACAGTTAGAGAATCTAGCACCCGCTACTGAGAAACTTCCAGCACTCAAACGAGAAATAAATACAGGAAACCGAAGTGTCATCTGAGAACAAAAGCGACAAGCTACTAGAAATCCGGAATCTGCAAACCCACTTCCAGGTCGGAACGAAGGGCGTGATCTTCGGCCTGGGCGCTGTGAAACAGACGGTGCAAGCTGTGGACGGCGTGGACCTCGAGATCATGAGGGGCGAGACCCTGGGGTTGGTTGGCGAGAGCGGCTGTGGGAAATCGACCCTCGGCTACACCATCCTGCAACTCGAACAGGCCACCAGCGGCGAAGTTATCTACGACGGTCAAAGCCTCGTCGGTTTGAAAAGAAGCGAACTCCGCGCCGCCCGGCGCAAAATGCAGATCATATTCCAGGACCCATATTCGGCTCTGGACCCCCGCATGACAATAGGCAATGCTATCGCGGAACCTCTACGTGTCCATGAGATCGTGCCCAGAGACGACATCCAGGACCGAGTAGAAGAGTTGCTCAAGATCGTGGGGCTCAACCCTTATTTCAAGAATCGCTATCCACACGAGTTCAGCGGAGGTCAGCAGCAGCGAATTGTCATCGCCAGGGCGCTCTCGGTCGAACCTGAATTCATCGTCTGCGACGAGCCCATCTCCGCACTCGACGTGTCGATCCAGGCTCAGATTATCAACCTTCTCGAGGAGTTACAGGACAAGTTTGGTCTTACCTACTTGTTCATCTCCCATGACCTGCGCGTGGTACGGCACATCAGCGACCGGGTGGCAGTCATGTACCTTGGCAAGATCGTGGAGCAGGCTGATCAGGATGAACTTCACTCCAATCCGCTCCACCCATATAGCCAGGCACTACTATCCAGCGTTCCAGTTTGGGACCATGCGGCGACCAAGGATCGCAAGCGGATAATTCTCGAAGGAGACGTGCCCAGCCCGATCGATCCTCCAAGCGGATGTCGCTTCCGCACCAGGTGCCCAATAGCACAGCCGAGTTGCGCGGATAGCTTGCCCCTCCTCAGAGAGGTGAGAGAAAATCACCAGGTGGCCTGCCACCTGGTCTAGACGAGGAATATACTGCGCTCCCTGCTCCTTCTGGCTTACCGGGTCATTTTGGTGTTCGTCCTCGTCTCTTTTTTCAGTTTCGTCGCGCTTGACCAGCCAGTGTTGCGTCAACTCTACACCTCGCTAGCCATGGTAGGGACCTCCTCGGTAAACCTGTTTCACTTCTTGACAAACTTCTCCGAGGTAGGTGACCGCCTAGCCAACGTGGGCCTTGCATACCTGCGAAGCATGGTACTGCTGCTGCTCTCAGTGGCCCTCGGCTCCGGCATGGGCCTCCTTCTCGGTTTCGCCGCCGGGATGCGCCCCAACTCCCCGCAGGCTACCGCAGTGTCCGCGATAAGCTTCGTAGGGGTTCTGACGCCAAGCTTCCTGACCTCTCTGTTCGTGATGTTAGCCTTCGTGCGGTACATCAGCCCCGCCGTCGGCATACGTTTCATCCTCCTCAGCCCTTCGGTCTCGGTGTTCGACTTCCGCCGCCTGTTGGCGCCTGCGATCGTGCTTGCCGTAAGGCCCCTGGCGTACGTCACACAGGTGACCATCGGCGCCCTGCAGGAGGTAATCTACACGGACCACGTCCGGACGGCCCACGCAAAAGGCTTGCCACCTCGTGTAGTGCTATCGCGCCACGTCCTTCGCAACGTAGCGCTGCCAGTCCTAACCAGCATCAACTCATCTATGTACTTCTCGCTGAGCAGCCTACTTGTGGTCGAGTGGCTCTTCAACTGGTCAGGGATCGGCCTACAGCTGCTGGAGGCCGTGTCTAAACGGGACGCGGAAACCGCGAGCTACTTGCTGGTCTCGGTAGGCCTCACAATGCTCCTGATCAACACAGTTGTAAAGATAGTCATGCGCCACATCGACCCCCGGGTGGCTGAATCTGAATCGGTGATATCGTGATGGCCAACAATACAGAGGCACACAAGGTGTTACTCCGACAGAATGTCCATAGCTTGCTCAACCATCGGATCTCACTAGCAGGTGATCGCAGTTGATGCAAACAGCGGTTGTACCCGAGGCCAGTATCTGGTGGCTGAGCCAGGGCTGGTTCCTGCTCGGCGGCGCACTACTGGTCATAGCGGCGAGTCTGAGCCTCCGGCAGTGGGGGGGCAGCCTCATCAGGGCCTACCGCCCCCAACGCCTCACGCTCGGAAGTCCCGATGAGTTGGTTCCCCCCACCGGCGCCCTGAGGAGATTTACGCCGGGGGTCGTGCGCATTTTCAGCAACGCACCAATGTTGGCTGGACTCGTGATCACCGGCTTTTTGTTGGTTGCATTCGTAGTGCCTGGAGTATTGGCACCATACGGACCCGAGGAGACCGGCAAGACGCTCCAGTTGATCCGCGGCAAGATCACTGCACGGCCATTCCCTCCCAGCCCCCCCTATCCGATGGGCACAGACATGCGGGGTCGAGACCTGTTGAGCCGGATCCTGTTCGGAACCCGTCATACCCTCACCATATGTCTGGCCGTGGCGGCGCTCAGGCTTGCAATCGGCATTATCTTGGGGGGCATCTCGGGCTGGAAAGGAGGGATAATCGGCCAGCAGATCCTATCGCTAGGCACGGTCTCGGCATCCATACCCAGCCTATTATTCGCCTTCGTATTCATACTTGCCATCGGTCCGTCGCACGGCTTCGGCGTGTTCCTCCTGGGCCTGGGTCTGACAGGCTGGGCGGAGCTGACGAACACGATAAACGCCGCGGTCAGGTGGGTCAAATCGCAACGATACATGGAGGGCGCCCTGGCAATCGGCTCCACGCCGGGCCACATCGCTCGCCGGCACCTTCTGCCTAACATCATGCCCCAGCTTCTGCCGGCAGTGTCACTCGAGATAAGCGCGGTACTACTGACCCTGGGCGAACTGGGGTTCCTCGGAATCTTCATCGGGGAGAGGTTCTACGGGTACGTCCCGCAGACCATCCGGACCCTCACCAGTACTGAGTGGGCCGGGATGTTGGCTGGGACGCGGCTGTCGCTATTCCAATGGCCGTGGCTGCCGTTGTCTCCGGCGCTGGCGTTCCTAGTAGCTATCCTTGGACTCAATCTCCTGGCCATGGGCCTGCGAATATATCTGGACCCGATGCAGTCACGGCTTCGAAACTAGAGCCCACGAAAGGAGCCCCCAAATGGATGGCCGCCACATTGTCGTAGGCAAAGAGAGGCAGCTCTTCCTGGACGACCTGTGGACATCCGACGCTTCGGGCGTCTCACGGGTGCTGCACACGCCAGAGAGACGCGAGGAAGTGCTCATACCTGACAGCCCCTGGGAGCGCCACGGCATGCCCTCGTGCGTCGGCTACTTCCGCGACGGGGACCGCTACAGGATGTGGTACAGGTGCGATGACACAGCGGAAGGAAATCCGCGCTTCACGGCCTATGCGGAGAGCCAGGACGGCATCCACTGGGAGAAGCCGAACCTGGGCATTGTGGAATACGAGGGATCCAAGGATAACAACCTCGTCTCGCTTGGTGACCAGGGCATGGACTTGACCCCCTTCAGGGACGATAACCCAAATGCCGCAGATGACGAGCACTATAAGGGTGTCGTCAGGCCACATGCCGGCAAGGCCATGTATGCAGTGGTGTCCCCCGATGGCCTGCGCTGGCGGCTGAAGCAGCCCGAACCGATCCTTGACGATCCGCCCTTCGACACCCAGAACATCGCCTTCTGGGACACTTGGCGCGAGGAGTACGTGTTCTACACGCGCGGGGTTCGGAACCCGACTCCGGAGGAGGCCTCCGAGCCGGGCAAGGATACTTTCATTGGGGGGGTACGCTGGATTCGGAGGGCCACATCCGACGACTTCGTACACTGGTCCAAGCTGGAATCGATCACGGCGGGCGACACGCCCACTGAGCACCTGTACACCAACTCGTGTGTACAGTACCCCCGTTCGCGCGGGACGTACTTGATGTTCCCCTCGCGGTTCGTCCCGGAGCGTTCGCCTACACCCGGCTGGCCCTCCGGACCGGGGGTGAACGACATCGTCTTCATGTCCAGCCGGGACGGGCTCAATTTCGACCGCTCCTTCATGGAGGCGTTCATCCGCCCCGGCCCCGGCATGGCAAACTGGCACGAACGAGCGGTGTACTTCGATTGGGGACTGCTCCAGACCTCACCCACGGAGCTATCCATGTACTGCCAGGAGCACGGCAGGCTTCCCACCGCCCATCTGCGACGGTACACGCTGCGGACCGACGGTTTCGTGTCGGTCCAGGCTGGTTTTGAGGGCGGCGAGTTCCTCACGCAGCCGCTGGTGTTCGAAGGCGGCGAGCTGGAGATGAACTACTCCACGTCGGCCGTGGGCTCAGTGCAGGTGGAGATCCAAGACGCGGAGGGCCGTGCAATTCCGGGCTATGGGCTCGACGAGTGCCCCGAAAAATTTGGAGACGAGATAGAGGGAACAATGGGCTGGAACGCGGGTTCGGACGTCGGCAACCTCGCCGGAAGACCCGTCCGACTGCGCTTTGCCCTAAAAGACGCCGATATGTACGCGTTCAGGTTCCGGTAATAACACGAACACGGAGGCCAGGTATGCAAGCCAATACCCCAGCGAACATCGGGACCGACCGCCAGCTATTTGTCGACGCGTTTTGGATCGATGAAGCGAAGGGCGTGGAGCGTCGACTCCACGAGCCAGAGCGCCGCGAAATCGCCATTGAGTCCAACGGGGCGTGGGACCTGAACCCGTGCGCGGCGAAGTTCATGTGGGATGGGGACCGGTATCGCGCCTGGTACCGTACAGACCACGAGGCGGATCTGATCCTGACGCGCTCCGGGCTTGGCACGGCATATGCGGAGAGCACCAACGGAATAGTCTGGACCAGGCCGAAATTGGGGCTGTTCGAGGCCAATGGGTCTAGGGAAAACAACCTGGTGTGGATGGGCCCCGGCGCCAACATGGTACCGTTCCGCGACCCTAATCCGGACATACCCGACGACGAGCGCTACAAGGCCGTCGCCCGGACCAGAAACCTACTGGCGCTGGTGTCGCCGGACGGCGTGAACTGGCGACAGCTGCAGGACGAGCCGATCATGACGGACGGCCCCTTCGACTCTGTCAATGTGGTGTTCTGGGACACATGGCGGGAGGAGTACGTGGTGTACACACGCGGCGTGGCCGGCACCGGCACCTTCAAGAAGGGGGTGCGCTGGATTCGGAGGTCGACCTCTCCCGACTTCCGCACGTGGAGCGAGCTGGAGTCCATCGACACCGGCGAGACCCCGGACGAGCACTTCTACACCAACGCGTGCGTCCAGTACGAACGAGCCCCAGGGACCTATCTCATGTTTCCGTCCAGATTCGTGGTGGATCGCAACCCCGACCCCGACTGGACCTACAGCGACGGGGTCAGCGACATCGTGTTCATGTCTAGTCGGGACGGACTCCACTTCGACCGCAGCATGCGAGACGCGTTCATCAGGCCCGGGACTGACCAGGGCAACTGGCACGATAGGGGCGTCTACATCGAGACCGGGATATTGATGACCTCGCCGACCGAGATGTCGCTCTACGGCATGGAAAACTCCCACCTGCCCAGCCAGCGAATCCGTCGCTATTCTCTGCGCACGGACGGATTCGTATCGATGAATGCGGGATACGCCGGTGGTGAATTTCTCACAAATCCGATGATTTTCGATGGCGGCGAACTAGAATTGAACTACTCGACATCCGCCGTAGGATCGGTCCAGGTAGAGATCCAAGACGCCGAGGGCCACGCCCTGCCAAGCTACGGACTCGCCGACTGCCCCGAGAAATTCGGCGACGAGATCGAGGGTGTCATTGGCTGGAACGCTGGAACACGCGTAGACGACCTCGCCGGACAGCCGGTCCGGCTGAGGTTCGTGATAAAGGACGCCGACCTGTACGCGTTCCGGTTCCGATAGGGAACCAGCTCATGTGATCGCGTCGAGATCAGCCAGAGAGAGGATCACACCACCATGAAAAACATTCTGATAACCGGCATGAGCGGCCTTATAGGCGGTATCCTGAGACGACACCTCGAATCGCTGGGCGGGTATCACCTGCGTGCATTAAACCGCCGTCCGGTTGAGGGCGTTGAGTCTGTTCAGGCCGACATTTCTGACCTGGAGGCCATCCGGCCAGCGTTCGAGGATATCGATGTCGTCGTCCACCTGGCAGCCTACCTGGGAGGCGCGGACTTTGACGGCCACCTGTCCGGGAATCTCATTGGCGCGTACAACATCTACGAGGCTTCGCGTCTCGCCGGGGTCAAGCGGGTAGTATTTGCCAGCAGCGGAGCGGCATCAAGGGGGTTCGAGCGCATCGCCCCCTATGACGCCATCGCAGAAGGGAACTACGATCGAGTGCCGGAAGACTTCGCCAAGGTTACCCCTGACACGACCTGGCCCGATGGGATCTACGGTGCAACCAAGGTGTGGGGCGAAGCGCTCGGACGCCACTATGCAGACGCCTACGACATATCGGTGCTGTGCGTTCGGATCGGCCGGGTCAACGAGGAGAACAGGCCCACGAGTTCCGGCGAGTTCTCGCGGTATCTGAGCCACAGGGACATCGCCCAATTTTTGCAACTCTGTGTCGACGCACCCGACGACCTTGAGTACGACGTATTTTTCGCCACTTCGAACAACCGGTGGGGCTACCGCGACATCGAGCATCCTCGCAAGGTACTCGGATACGAGCCCCAGGACTCCGCCGAGGCCTTCAGGTAATCTGCCCGCGTTCGTAGACTCCCGCACCATGCCGTAACTCAAGTCCCTTGATTTATGGAGAAGATCAATGCGAGGAATCGTTGTCTGTGTCGATCCACGTGCAGCCGAGGCGGGTGCCAGGGTTCT
>JASLXL010000059.1 GCA_030740335.1 SAR202 cluster bacterium
GGTGTCGTGCTGAGGAAATTCTCGACGAAGATTTGGGGGGGGGGCCAAGCACCTGAACCAAGAGCGCGCGTCGTCCCCCCTCCCCAGACCCTTCCAACCGCTTAGGATGACACGGATACTGTACACAAATCTACGCAGTCCGCTGGACGAGAGGCTATACTCCTCAGAAATCCAGCAGGAAGTCACGACCGATGAAAATAGAGCACATTTCCACCTATCTTGTCGAAGACTGGCTCCTGGTCACCGTCGAGACCGACACCGGGTCGAAGGGGGTCGGGCAGTCTACGTTCTGGGGTCAGCCCGCGGCCACGGTGCAGGTAATCGACGACTTCTCCAGATACCTGACCGGCAAAGATCCGTTGGCGATGGACTACCATTTCCAGTACCTCAACCGCAGTTCGTCGTTCCGAGCGTCCTCGGTGTTCGCCGCCCTGAGCGCCATCGACGTGGCCCTGTGGGATATCGCAGGCAAACACTACGGCGCCCCGGTCTATGGCCTCCTCGGTGGCGCGCAGCGCACCAAAATTAGGATGTGCGCGCTCTGCATGGACGGCGATATTGATGGGATGGTCGCTGAGGTGAAGGCCGCGGTCGAAACAGGCCACACCGCCGTCAAGATCGACCCCTTCCCTCCCGAATACGGCACGTGGGCACTCCCCAGGTTGATCCGTGAGGTTGTGGACAGGGTGGGCGCGGCCAGAGAGGCCATAGGCGAGGATGTCGACCTGGTTATCGAGGCCCACCGCAAGATAGGCCCAGCCGAGGCAATCAGCCTGGCAGCCAGTTTGGAACCCTTCGATGTTACGCTATTCGAAGACCCAATACCTCCCGATAGCGTCGACTCTATGGCAGAGGTCGCTGCCAAAACCACGATACCCATCGCTACCGGCGAGCGGCTTCACACGCTCTACGAATTCAGAGAGGTTCTGAGCAGGGGCGCGGCGCGGGACTTGAAGCTCGACGCCGGACTCCAGGGTGGGCTAACCCAGACCAAGAAGATCGCCGCCCTGGCCGAGGCATATCACGCGACGGTCTCGCCCCACAACGCGTGGGGGCCAATTCTAACGGCGATCCACGTCCAACTTGCCGCAGCCATCCCCAATTTTCTCGTTCTCGAGTATCGTCCAGACAACAAGGACAACATTGCTGTCTCGCCTTTAGAGGTGAAGGACGGATACATTGCCGTCCCCGAGTCGCCGGGCATCGGAGTCGAGCTCGATGAGGCGGCTGTCGCCAAATACAGCTACACCCCTCGCAACATAGGCACCGCACTGCGATCAGACGACTCGATAGCCTTTCGATAGCCTGTGGCAAGGAGACTCCGTTGGCAAAACTAAAGATCGCCCAGGTAGGTTGCGGAGGCATGGGTCTCCGTCACCTCTATGGGCAGATCGAATCCCAGCGCATCTTCGATACCTTCGATTATGCAGCCGTCTGCGACCTGAACCGCTCCGCAGCGGACCATGTTGCCTCCGAGGCCGAGGTCGGACTCGGGAAACGCCCCGCAGTCTACACCGACTTTGATTACATGCTAGACAAGGAGCCGGGCCTGGACGCCGTCGACATAGTCACTGATGCTGGACTCCATCATGTCCTTGCAATCAAGGCATTTGAAGCAGGCAAACACGTTGCGGTCGAAAAACCCATCGCCATCACGGTGAGAGCGAGCATACGCATGATGGAGGCCGCTGAAAAGGCGGACAGGGTGTTGTCGGTGTCTGAAAACTACCGTCGTGACCCACTCAACCGTCTTGTGAAGGCCATCCTCGACGCTCGGGCCCTTGGCTCGCCCAGGATGTCGGTCGACATGTCCCTCTCTGGCACCCGTCACATGCCTCATGGCACGGCTTGGCGCCATATCAAGACTAGGGGCGGTTACGTGCTCGACTACGCCGTGCATGACGCCGACCTGCTGTTATACTTCCTCGGCGCTGTGGACACCGTCTTTGCCGAGACGCGATTGTGGGAGAAGCAGAGACTCGTGGCAGACCCCGAGTCGGACAGTATGAAGGGGTTCTACGGCCACCGTGTCAGGGAAGAGATTGAGTTGGAGGGCGCCGTCGAGTGCAGCTCGGAGGACATGGTCAGCGCCGTCTTGCGCTTTGAGTCCGGCGTTGTCGGCCACTTTGCCAAATCTGCCGCGGCCCCGGGTCGAAGCATCGGAGGCTCCACCATATACTGCGACGACGGCTCCATAGGGCTTCCGGGCAGCCGCTCTGGAAATCCACCCTCGATCACGCGCATCGGGTCGTCCAAGGACCTGGACTCGGGTGAGTTGATGAGCCTTGCCCCCTCATTCAAGCTCGATCGGCTCACCGCATCACTATTCGGGGGCTCGGAGCCGATCTCATCATACAACCTAACCTTCGCCGAGGCCGACCGAAAGTTGATCGCCCTTGAATTGGAGGACTTTGCGCGGGCCATTTTGGATGGATCCGAACCCGAATGCACCGGCCAGGTGGGCCTAGAGGCAGTGGCACTCACCTATGCATTCCTGGAGTCGGGGCACATACGGCAGCCGGTTTCGTTTATTGACGTGGCCGAAGATCGGGTCAATGCCTACCAGTCGGAGATCAACGAGGTCGTGGGCCTGGCGTAGGGAAAGTGTGCCGCACCTTATACTGCTAGTTGCTTCGCAAGCGCCTCGGGCGTGTTAACCGGAAGTTCACAGGTGTAGTTTCGGCACAGATAGGCCGTCGCCTTTTCTCCCAACATCGACCGTCCCTCCGCAAGAGGCAGCCCGACAATGGTGTCGTCCATCGGCCCTCTGCCCACAAGGACTCGGTTCGGAATGTAACTACGAAAGACCTCTCGCAGGAGTCCACTTGTGTCCGACGCTCCTGGCTCACCGACGATCGCGATCTCCTTGGGGCAGGATACGTAAAAATCCAGCGCGCACAGCCACTGCCCGGCCCCGATTGGGTATCGCTCCATCAACTCTCGCATGGCCCGCAGAGACTCCACAGCTCGCCGGTCGAAATCGCCGTCGCCCGTCACCAGGGCCAGTTTTAGCAGCACCGTCGCCGCCATCGAACTCCCGGAGGGGGTGGCGTTATCCTGCACATCCCGTGGCCGCAACACCAGTTGCTCGTGATCCGTACCAGTGTCGTAGAATTGCCCCGACGGCGCGTCCCAGAACAGGTACACCATCTGATTGCCGAGGGCCACGGCCTGTTGCAACCACTCGCCGTCGAAAGTCGCCTCGTGCAACGCCAGCAACCCCTCAATCAGGTACGAATAATCCTCCAGGTAGCCCTTTAGTCGGGCCGAGCCGTCTTTGTGGGTTCGCAGCAGCCGATCGCCATCTCGCACTTCACTCCGCAGGAAACTTGCGTTAGCTACGGCTGTCTCTATGTAGTCTTGCCTCTCCAGCGCCGTACCGGCCTCAGCGAATGCGGCCATCATCAAACCGTTCCATGCGGTTAGAATCTTCTCGTCGCGGTCCGGATTCACACGAGCCTCCCGCGCTTCGTACAGCTTCGCCCGAGCGCCGCTCAGCCGTAGTTCCATCTCCGAATCATGATCCTTCACGTTGAGGATTGAGTGCCCCTCAAAATTGCCGGTAAGCGTAACGTCGTAGTAGGCATTGAACCGCTCTCCATCTTCCTTGCCGATCACTTCCAGAATCTCCTCGGGACGCCATACGAAAAACTTGCCCTCTTCGCCCTCGGAATCGGCGTCCTGAGTCGAATAGAATCCCCCAGACCCGTCAGTCATCTCTCGAAGCACGTAGTCAAGGGTCTCCTCAACGATTCGCCTGTACAGAGGCTTGCCCGTGGCCTGGTATGCGTGAAGATAGAGCCGCGCAAGTAGGGCGTTGTCGTAGAGCATCTTCTCGAAATGAGGCACCAGCCAGAAGGTGTCCGTCGAGTAGCGGTGAAACCCCCCACCGATCTGGTCGTAGATGCCGCCTAGTGCCATCTTGTCCAAGGTCAGTTCCACCATTTTCAGCGCATCTCGATCGCCAGTACGCAAATAGTGCCTCAGCAGTGCCTCCTGGACCATCGGTTGAGGGAATTTCGGCTGCAGCCCCATGCCGCCATGTTTGTCGTCGTGACTCCCTTTAAGGACGACGAACGCCGCGCCCATGATGTCTGCCGTCAAAGGCTCAAAGCCTTCAGACACAGGCGTTATTTGCTCCATACGTCGCATCAGATTTTCTGTTGTCTGGGCAATGTCCTCCCTTTTGTCCTTGTACAACCCGGCAAGGGTCTCCAGCACCCTGGAAAATCCGGGCAGGCCGCCTCTGTCCATGGGAGGAAAGTAGGTCCCTCCATAGAAAGGCTTACCCTCCGGGGTCAGGAACACGGTCATAGGCCAACCGCCCTGGCCTGACAGGGCCTGGACAGCCGACATGTAGATGGAGTCGATGTCCGGTCGTTCCTCACGATCCACCTTGATGCTCACATAGTGCGTGTTCATTAGCGCCGCTATGTCTTCGTTCTCGAAGGATTCACGCTCCATCACATGGCACCAGTGGCAGGCGGAGTAGCCGACGCTCAACAGTATCGGCTTGTCCTCTCGGTGGGCCCGTTCAAGTGCCTCGGGTCCCCACGGGTA
>JASLXL010000060.1 GCA_030740335.1 SAR202 cluster bacterium
TCGGAAGAAAACAGCCCACCGATACCGATATCCGGGAAGTAGTCGAATGTGACCCAAAGCATCCACATGGCAAAAAATAGTCGGACACCGCCAGCCCCACGAAGCCAATAAATGTGCTCGTGTAGTCCTCCACGCTGTGCTGACGAACAGCCAAATATATCCCGATTGGGATGGAGAATTCCCAGGCAACGAGGACCGTCGTACCCACTAAAATGATGGTCATTAAGAGTCGGTCGGAGATTACTTCTATTACGGGCTTTTGGAACTCCAGAGACTGTCCAAACCTCCCGCGACAAATTTTCCATATCCACTTGGAGTACTGGCAATAGACAGGCTTATCCAGCCCAGCTGTTTTCTCAACAGCTTCTAGAGAACGTCCGTCGCATGGGTGATGGCGTTCCCTTCCTGCGCACTCAACAGAAGTTCGATGACATCCGTGTCTACGTAGTCACAGGGCTGTAGCTTGATGATGAAGAATGAGAGGCTTGAAAGTGTTCAAATGGTGAGCACTGCCAAGAGCAAGCGCCGGATGATCAAAGTTGTCATGGCAAGATAGTGTAGCCTTGGGAACTATCGCTATCGTTCCTCTCGATTCCCCTATGGACAACCGGTCAATATCATGTACAATGTCGCGCCATGACAGCACCTAGTGCACAAACGGACCGCATCGTAACAACCCTACTCAAACGCACGCCACTCCGCCCGGGTTCTCGCTCGTCCCGGGCGAGATAGTGACTATGCCCGAACTGGACTCCGGCGCAGACACGACCCGGGGACGCAACAAGATCGCAGCCACGATCTTCGTGGCGCACGCCATTAAGCACGTGTATTACTCGGGTAAAGGATCTCTCATCATGCCCGAGATCAAGATCAGCCTCGGGCTGAACCGCGCACAATTCGGCTCTCTTGGCACGTCAAGTTCCATAGCATGGTGGACCTCCACCATGGTTGCAGGCTACCTCGGTGACAAGTTCAGCAACCGAGCCGGCATGATGCTGGCGGCGGCAATGTCGCTGATGGGCGGGGCATTCTACCTTATGGGCATCGCGCCCAACTACAAAACGGTGCTTGTCGTGATGTTCCTTGCGGGAATTGGCGGGTCTCTATTCCACCCACCGGCTCTGGGAGAACTGTCGAGACGTTTTCCCCCCGATCGCCGCGGTTTCGCGGTCTCTCTCCATGGAATGGGCGCGAACATCGGTGAGTTTCTGGGGCCTTTCGCCGTTGCTGGCCTCCTTACCTTCATGATGTGGCGAGACGTCCTGAAGATAAGCCTGGGCCCTGCCTTGCTCGTGGCCGCGGCAGTATGGATCCTCATGCCCTCGAGGAAGGCCGCGGTGGAAGATGCCGTGTCATCCACCCGGGGCTACTTCAGGTCGCTGGCAAATCTGATGCGAAACCGCGTGTTGCTAATTTTGATCGTTGCTACTGCTTTGCGAAGCATCGGAGAGGGCGGAGTGAGCGCATTTCTACCGCTATACATGAGAGAGGACCTGAAGTACTCGGCCATCACCGTCGCGCTGTTCCTCTCGCTGGCGCAGGCAGCGGGAATCGTCTCGCAGCCGATAATGGGCATCCTATCTGACAAGGTCGGACGCAAGCCAATATTGGTAACTGGGACAGGCCTCGTGATGCTATCGGCCTTCGCCCTCTCAGTTGTTAAACCAGGCGTCCAACTATTCCTGGCGGTACTGGTCCGGGGAGCCTTTAACTTCTCACTGCATCACATATTCGTCGCTGCGGCCCTGGATGCCGCCCGCGGCGTGGCTCAATCGACGGTCGTTTCACTCATATACGGCGCCGGATTCCTCGGCACCTTCTCGCCCTTCATAGCAGGTCTGATCTCGGACAAGTACGGCATCCACAGCGCATTCGTCTACGGGGGTGTCACGCTCATTTTCCCAACGGTCTTGCTAGCGGTAGCCCGATTCGGTGGTACCGAGGTCGAGATGCCGACCAAATCGAAGTAGGCTGCTCGGCTATCTCACGAGACCACTCCTCAATCTCGCTGGAGATCTCGACCAGGTTCTCAAACTTCGTCGCTTGGGGCATAGCGCACTCCGGTGCAATCATGTCGATACCGCATCCAGAAATGCCCCAACCTCACTACGGACGATCTCTAGATTCCGGGCATACATCGTCTGCTCGTTGTCAATGTTGCCACCAGTCTGATGCGCTCCCCCACAATAACTTTGGCCTGCTCCGGGTCGCTCTTCGAATCGAAATGGAAAATAGCGGCGCCTATCGTATCTACATAGTCCATCCGATCTATGCTGTCGCCGCAGATGTGCAGGATCAGGGCCACATCAAGATGCTCAGCCATCTTCTTGATGCAGCTCCAGCAGAAATCTACCGGAGTACTCACCATGCCATAGATCGCCTATGGCACTCTACGTTACGATCAGCGCGTCCCCCCCGTACGCTATCTGAGAGAGTCCAAATGTGATCGCTATCTCCCTTAGCCGATCGATGCAGCGCGCAGCCATATCGGGCTCGTCCAGTGTCATCCTCAGGAATCGTTCCCCCCAAAAGACCCAAGAGGCGAGGGGCCACAATATGACTATCTTTCCTATGATAACTACTTCGTCGAGGAACTCCCCGCGGAGTATTTCGATTGACCGTGGCACGACACTCCTATCGGGCTGTTCCAAAAACCCGGCAGGTAAGTTGACGTCATTCGGTTCACGCCACAGTGGTCGAGTCATACTCACGGTCGGCCAGTTGTCCCCGGTTTCGCACTGAACCTCAGATCCTAGGCCATTGACTCTTGAACGATGCCGAAATAGGGAGTTACCGAATCAAAATCTAGTTCGATATAGTCAATAGTGGCTGATTCGGCAGTGAGATTGGCGTTTTGGAACGCCATGGAAAACGGCGCGCGAGCCAAGTCCATAAGGTCAACAGTGGCTACACTAGCGAGGTTCGAGACCGGGGGCCTGTCGACGGAGCCGACCGGCGAGCAAAGCAAGGACAGGCTCTCGGGGCTTCATATCAAGTTTTCACTCGACTGAGACTTTCGAATTAGAGACTCGCCCATGTGAGGGAGCCGATCGCCTCGGTCGCTTACCGCTTCCAGATAACGATAGCGACCGGCGCCCCCACCGGACTAGTTACTTTACAGGACTACCAGCGGCGATCTCCACCACCGCCACCACCGCCGTACCCGCCACCGCCACCGCCACGCCTGTCCTCTCGGGGCTTCGCCTCGTTAACCGTCAGAGGACGACCATTGAAGTCCTTGCCGTTAAGGGCCTGAATCGCTGCCTCAGCCTCGCTGTTGTCCGACATCTCCACGAAACCGAATCCTCGGGAACGACCGGACTCTCGGTCCTGGATGACTCTGGCAGAGGAAACTTCTCCATATACCGTAAATGTACGCTCTAGCTCTGTATCGTCGACCTCAAAGGGGAGGTTGCCCACATAAATGTTCATGCGGCGCTCCTTTTCATCAGATTCTCCTCATCCATCGCAAGCATCGCACGCGTCTTAGATTCACGATCTCAAACGCCGGAAGCGGGACGTGACTGCAACTTAACGGGAGTCAGCGCATATCGTACCACATTGAAGTTCGACAGGTGCCGGCCCGCACGCCAGGCAAGGCTGCGACAAGAAGCCAGGACGCAGGTCATTACAGCGGTGAATCCATCTCATTCGAGTGGTTGCGACGCAGCATCAGGAGCCCGCCGGCGAGCATCAGGGTGATGCCTGCTACGCCGGCCGCGAGGAGCATCCGCGTCGATGGGGCGGCCCCGCCGGTCGCAGGAAGCAGTATGTCCGCCACCGTTATGATCCCCGACATACGCGGTCCGTGCATCAGACACACGTAGTTAAAGGTGCCTGGCGTGTCGAAGGTCAGGGAGTAGGACGTGGGACGCCCGGCGGGGCCCTGTTCTCCAAACAGTACGCCAGAGCTTACGAAGCCGGAGTCGGGGCCGGAGTATGTGTCTCCGCCCGATGGGGCCCAAACGACGGGATTAAGGGCAATTACGGGCGGGTCGCGCTGGTTGATGCTCCCGTCGGCAAATAGAAGGCGCTCAACCAAGAAGTAGTCAGGTTGTTCTGCACCCGAAAGAAAGGTCACTGTATGAGGCGTCTCTCCCGCCTTGGTCCAGTCCCACGTTACGGTGTCGCCGACGCCGATCTGGAGGTTGGGTATGGGCACGAAGCGGGCATACTCAACGTCATCCTCGAGAAGCCCCGTTGTGAGGCCGAATACCGTGGTTCGATTGGGCCGTCCCTCGCTCCAACTTGTCGGAGCAACGACGGTGATCTCCTGAGTAGATATCAGGGAGTCTGCCTGGGCAATTGAGGCTGCAAGCTCCTCGGCGGCACGGGCGTCCATGTCTGCTTGGCTGTCAGGAGCTGTGGACCCGGTCTGCAGAACAGTGACTGTTGCCTTCATAGCCGAGTGGACAAGGCAGACTAGCTCAAAGATGCCTGACTCAGTGAATTTGACGGCTACGGGCCTCGGAAGCTTGGTAGCATCAAAGGGGCCCCCAGAGTTGAAGAACCCTGTGCCATCGTACTCGTTGTTTCCGTTGATCACCAACTTTTCATCGATGACACCCTCTGCGACCCCGCGCCGGTCCGCCGACCAAGACGCCTGGGCGATGCCCTCGATCTCAATGCGAGGCAGCGGGCCAGATCGGAATCCAATCCCCGCCAGGACCCCCAGCCTGCCATCCGGTAAGGGTGAAAGGAACGGGGGCCGATCTTCGCCAGAGAGGAACGAGATCGTGTGGAAAACTACCCGCTCCCAGACTACAGTGTCTCCCTCCACGACCGTGAGGTCCCTGGGGAAAAACTGGTTTAACGAGAGAGATTGTTCGGGGAAGAGCTCCCCAGCTTGGGCAGTCCAGATCGTCGTGCCAGCAGCCGTTGCAGGGGCGGGAAACCCCGATAGCGCCAGAACTAGCAATCCTAGCCCAGCCACCGCCAGCACGCGTCTTTGAAGTACTGTTACCAGGTCCACTTCTCCGCTTTGCTACCTGTGTACGCCACATCGAGGTGCTTGTTACAAGCAACAGCCGTGATTCCGAGGGCCACCGTACTTTAGAGAAGCCTTTGTGATCTGTCAAGATTTCGGTGTATCACGTTGCGACACCTCATTGTGTCCCCAGGGTAGAAATCCCTGCTGTCCCATCATCCTTCGCGTAGACCCTAAAAAGCCCCCACAGACCCACCTCTCGAAATGGCAGACGGTGGTTGCCGTACAGGTAGTCTCCCGGCACGCTCGTCCGTCCACCGGCGCCGCCCTCGAGCATGATGTTCAGCGTCTCGAGCCCACCAATCTGAACGGAGCTGAGCAGGTCGCTACCCTCCATTCTCGGCTCCAGGGGCCATTGATGACCTTCTATACTAAACACCTGGTTTTGCTCGCTGAAAGGGAACAGTACGTGAATCCGCACAGGGTCACCCACATGTGCCTCTAAGATCGGCGTGGAAGGATCCTCATACAGGTCCTCTTCCCACCGGATCGTCGTATCGGGGACGGGCTCTTGTCTTCCTTCGAGGGGCGCAGACGTGTAGTTCAGTCCAACGACACCCCCTACTACGTGGCTGTAAGGCATCAGATGGGTACCTATCACCGGGTCCTGTTCTTGCATGAATAGCGCGAAATCGCGATAACTCGGCCCGTCAGGAAGCTGTACGTCGGCTCGCCAATTCGATGAGAGGGACAGGTCCTTTCCCGTCACTGGATCCGTATAGGTTGCGCCCTCGGGGCCCACGATGATTGCTCCATAGAGGCCGAGGCCGGGGTTCGTCAGCACATTGCCCCAGTCACTCACCAACGCGGCGCCCTCTCCATATTCTGGGTGAGCAAAGAACGTGTATGTCTTGCTCTCCCCCGGCGCGATCGTCTGCACTGGATTGAAACCGGCCGTGATACCCATGGAGTCCTTCGGGTCGTAGGCGAGCATATCAGCGTGGAGAGACACTCGGCCTTCCGTCAACTCGTTACTCAATCTCGCTTGCACACAGTCCCCTACGTTAATGTGCAGGACCAGCGGTCCCGGCTCTTTATCACCGGAAACGATGGCGGCCACATCCGAGGCCAGAGCGAATATCTTGCCCGTCTCGCCACCAAGCATGGGTAGTTGTGCCTGGATGGCAGAGACGCTGAACTCTTTTAGCGGGGCGTCCCTTGGACATACCGCAACAGCAGGGTCTGGCGCTATCTCGCGCCCCGGAAGTTTCATGAGGCCAACCGCAGAGCCACCTTCGTGGACCCTCACGATTCCCCAACTCCCTTCGGCTAGTTTGAAGGTCCGGCCGTTGTGGTAGAGGTAGTCGCCAGGCAGCCGCTGAGGACCGCCAGCTGCCGGGATTATCAGGTCATACCGTTCGGATATGCCGAGGTGAACCGTACTAATGGGCTTCGAATTGGCGCTGAACCGCTCGCCTCGGAACCAGTGGCCATCCAGATGCCAGGTATGCAGGTCGTTGGTCCCGCCCACGAGAGCGCGCACGACAATAGGGTCTCCCAGATAGGTGTTCAGGACCACCGTAGCCGGGTCACCATGTGCAGTGCTAGAGAACCAGAGCGATGGCTCACCTCCGCGCCTCCCCAAGGGCTCCGCACGCAAGCTCAATGAGCTTCCGCTCGACATGCCGATGTGCGTGGTAAGGTTGTTGTCCTGTATGAACATGACCAGTTCGCGGAAGCTGCCGGTCACATCTGGAGACACGACCGATTCGGTGTGAATATCAACCACGTTGCCACTTCTGACCTGGGCGTTTGTGAAGGGGTCGTGGTAGGTCGAGCTGGGAGGCTCGGAGATTATTGCGCCAAACAACCCGTGCTTCCACGAGACCAGCGCGTCCACATGATCGTGGAAGTAAGCAGTGCCGAATTGCACGTCGGGGTACCATCTGTAGCGCACAAACTCTGCACTCACGATTTCGCCCGAGCCATGATTATACTCCAGGGGTTCCTCAAACGTGATCCGGCTGCCTGTGACACTGACAATGCGTTTGATCTCGAACGTCCCGTCTTGGTCCATCCCAACACCCACCAACACCCCTGGCTGGAATCTCGCTGTGCTACCTAGCTCGACGGTAGGACTGCCCGCTGTGACACTCGCCTGCAAAGTCTCCCCTGCCTCCACAAAAGGCCTCACCGACTGCTCATAGGCGAATCCGGTTGTCACGCCGTCACTCGCCTGGATGTCGAATTGGACCAAGTGCGTGTGTATGTTCACTTTGCTGAAGAATGAATTCTCGGCGGTGTCCTTCAACTCAGACTTTAGTACGATGTCTACACAGTCTTCGCCCGCGTTGGCGCGTATGGCAAGTGGCACCCTCAGGCCATTGTCGGCCCGCACGGCATTCTCGTTCTCCTTTAGGACAAATAATTGTCCCACGGGATCGATCAGGTTCTGGTCCGCGTTCAACAAGATAGGCACGGTGATGGCGTGAACGGCGAACTCCTTCAGCCTCGTTCCCGACGGGCACAGGCTCCGAGGGCCATTCTCGCCCGGCTGAGGCGGCGCCCGGCCTTGCTGATCAATGCTCAGGTAGGGCGCCGGGCCGTGATTAGGAGCGAAGGGAGGCCGTCTACCCAGGTGCGGCCGCAATAGTGGATAGGCCAGCTTTCCTGTTGTCGGTTCAAAAAGGATCGGCAACCTGACTCCAGGCTCGTCGGACCGGTAATTGGGCCAGATCTCCACCGTCTCGGGCTCATTAACGAAGGTGTCGCCCAGGCGCTGCCAGTCCAACACCGAGGCGTCGTAGCCAATAGGCGAACCCTGGGGCGGGAGTTGGCGTTCAACCCAGGCATCAAGATTGTCGGACGTGATCTCCAAGGTAGTGCCCTGGAAGTTGACGGTCCTACCTATTAGTGCGTCAGAGTTAACAGCTATAGCGATCGCGTTGGTACGATCGGGCAGTTCTCGAAGTGGCAGGGCTCCATGGCCCGGCCCTGCTCCTGTCTGCAGGGTGTTGTGCACCCTCCAGACCATCCACATCCCCGCCAGGTAGTGATGAGCAACGTGACAGTGGATTAAAAAATCGCCTACGCTCTCCTGGCACCCGCCGCTTCCACACTCGCTCTCGAGGTCGTAGGACTCCGAGGGCCCGATGGACTGCGAGTCAATTCTGGTCGATGCCGCGGCCTTGATGGATGGCGACTTGTCGAGGCCTGTGTCGAATCCGGTGTCTTCGGTGCCGGGCTGCCTCCTCCAGCGGATAGCACCACCGTGAGTGTGGTGCACGTGGGAGACTTCTGAGCCGCCGTGAATAATCCTCGTTTTGACGGGGTCGCCCAGGTACGAGCGAGCGATGGGTGTCGTGGGATCTCCAAACGTGTAGGAGCTATATCCCATGGACTTGTCCGAGAAATCGAAACGCTCGTCCTGCAATCCCATCCGGTTCATGAAGGGCTCGCTGCGATAGTTCAGCGCCCTGCCGCCGGGCTTGTACGCCCCGGTAAAGGGGTCGACGAAAGTGACTAGCTCTCCCGATTTGTCGCGATGCCGGTATCTCTCGCTTCCGATCTCATGATAGTAGATAGCGAACTCTCGGAAATCACTGCCATCCGGGTGCCGAATCATGGCTGACCAACCACTGGCGAGTGGAGCGCTCTGTGTTGGGTCTTCGTAGTATGAGCCCTGTTGCTCAACAATGATGCCGCCAAACAGCCCGTGACTCGCCTGGAACCTATCAATGCCGTGGCTGTGGAGGTAGTGCACTCCCTCCTGCTCGTCTTCGGCGATCATCCACTCGTACGCAACAAGCTGCCCGGGCAAGATAGTGGCGTCCGGGTTGGTGGCAATGGCTGGCTCGCCGGTGTCGGCGACGTAAATGCTGGAGCCGTGAACGTGAAGGCTGGTGGGCTCGTTTTCGTTCAGCGCGTTCCTCAAGACGATATGCAAGCACTCGCCCTGATTGGCCCTGATGGTGAGCGGTTGAATGGCGTCACCCTGGAGCCCAATGGACACCGCGGGTTCCGCCGTGTCCGCCCTGGCGGCCCGGTTTTGAGCCTCCTCCAACCGGACACGGGCCAGCTCGTCTTCAAGGACGTACATCCTGCCCTCGGGGTCGTAGTCTAGGAATCTGTTCAGCGTGATCTCCACGCTTATTGCCGCTATGTCGTAGCGACGCACCGGGGCGGCGAGGTCGCACTGCGCCCCGCTGTAGACGGACTCCTCCATCTCGCCGCCGCCAAGGGTCAATCCCTCCGTCTGACCGTGGGTGTCGGCGCTCTCCATGTAGCCGCCGCCGATCGTGAAATCCTCGTCGGCAAGGCTCTCTTCCAGAGCCTTCCCCAAAACATCTCCAGCCGATCCAGGCTCCGCATGGGTGTGCAAGGGTGACCCCGGAGGATCCACGTGTTCGGCTTGCTCGTCTGCGAGGCTTTGCTCAATCGCCCTGGCAAACAATTCGTCCACCGACCCGGGCTCCTCATCGCCAGCAACGGCCGTTGCTCTCGGCGTCGAAACGGTGACAGCAGTCTCCGGTGTGGTGACAGCCGTGACCGTCGCGGTGGGCATCGGAGTCGGTGTAGGGGTACTTTTTCTATCGGATGTCGCGGATGGAACGGTGGTTGGGGACAAAGCAGGCACAGCAGGAGGGGACGGCTGAAGAATTGGTGTGGGTTCCAGACTGGCCAGCGGAGCGCTTGTGGGAGACTCGACCGTCGCAACGTCGCGCGACTGGGTCTGTTCATCTCCGCACGTCGATAAAAGCATACTTAGAGAAACAAGAAAGCCGAGGGAAATGAGACGAGCGTCTCCGTGAGCTACGGTGGGACGTCCCGCTCGCAAGCTAAAAATCATCAGTAGACCTTATCAGGTTCGCACATGTGAGAGAGCCGGCTGCCGATCGGGTGCCGCTTCCAAATGACGATAGCGTCCGGCTCTCTCACAGGGCTAGATTCCTGGTAAGACTACCAGCGGCGATCACCACCACCACCACCACCGTAGCCACCACCACCACCACCGCCGCCGTAGCCACCACCACCACCACCACGCCTGTCCTCTCGCGGCTTGGCCTCGTTGACCGTCAAGGGACGGCCGTCAACTTCCTTGCCATTGAGGGCCTGAATGGCTGCCTCTGCCTGGCTATTGTCAGACATCTCCACAAATCCGAATCCTCTGGACCTACCGGATTCTCGGTCCTGAATAACCCGGGCAGAGGTAACCTCCCCAAACTCCGTAAACGTTCTCTCTAGTTCCGCATCGTCGGTATTGAACGACAGGTTGCCGACATATATGTTCATGCGGTGCTCCTTTAACACAGATTCTCCTCGTTCACCGCAAGCGTCGCGCGCGTCTTAGATATTC
This sequence comes from SAR202 cluster bacterium, assembly GCA_030740335.1. The sequence continues at coordinate 10,284 of JASLXL010000060.1, forward strand.
GATCTCAAACGCAGGAAGCGGAACGTGAGTGCAGCTTCACTGGGAGTCGGCGAGCATCTTACCACAGGTAACACGCAGTATTCGATGGTTTTGTGGAATAATTCCAAAGTAATCCTCAAGAATGGCCGAGAATGTGTCGCACTACCCACTCTCGGTCACACTCTCAACATCCCAGAGGGGATCTACTCGCCCGCAACAATAATGGCAATCCAGAGATCTATATCATGAACACAGATGGCACAGGCCAGACCAATCTGACCAACACCCCGATTATGGAAGGCAATTCTACATGGTCTCACGACGCCTCTCGGATCGCGTTCCACACAGATCGAGATGGACCTAACCAGATCTACGTCATGAATGTCGATGGTTTTGGCCAAGTCCCACTCATAAATCCGTGACTGGCAACGAATGGGCCACGCAACATCGCCATAAGCCCCATAGCATCCTCGCTATTCACCTGCTAGCTCCGTACCTTTAACTACTACCAGCCCCACCTAAGCTCCCTCCCCCTTCGGTCCCGACTCGGCCTTCTAGTAGATGTTTCTCGGCCCCGACCAGATCTTGGCATTGTCGTCGCTGACTGATATCCCTTCAATAGGATTGGCGAGGGTCTGCCGATTGTCCACCATGGTCATAAAACGCCCATCGATGAGATCGATGAAAGTTCCGTCAATATTGGAGAGGAGATCGAGCACGGAGCAGCGAGGATCCAACCAACGGTTCTCAGCGATATTCTGGGTCCAGGCCACTCGTGGTATTTGAAGAAAATGACGCTGGTCCCGCAGTCGCAGCGGTACTACCAAACGTCAACCCCTCACGCACCGTTACGAGAATTGTAACAATGGTCGGAAATTCTTAGGCTGGCAGCCACCTCTCGAAGAAGCGTTGCCAGTTACGGAACATGATGTTCTCAATGTCTTCCTGCTTATAGCCGCGTCCGTCCAGGATCTCCGCCACCTTCTGGTAGTCAGCCACTGTATCGACCTCGTAGGGCGCGCCGTCCGCTCCACCCTGCCCGTCGGTGTCTCCGCCAATTGCCGAGTGCAAAGAATTACCAGCAATCTGACAAACGTGGTCGATATGGTCGCAGTAGTCATCGAGGGTCACCGCCGACTCGGGAAACACATCTCGCCTCGGCGGTATGTTTGCCCAATCGACGCCCTCTCGATACAACATCCACGTGTCCATGGAGTGGCCGATTACCGCGCCTCGGTCGATAATCTGTCGGAGCAGCTCATCCGGTATCTGTCGTTCACCCGGTGTTATGGCCCGACAGTTCTGATGCGTGGAGATCACCGGACCTGTGAAATTGTCCAGCTCTTGCCGTATGGATTCGTCCGACGTGTGGGACACGTCCAGGATCATCCCGAGCGAATCCATCTCCCTCAGCAGATCCACCGCGTCGTTCTGCAAACCGCCGTCCGTCCCCGTGCCCGTTCCGTGCGAGTACCGGCTGACGCCGTAGTGTGACAGACTCACAACGCGGAGTCCGCTTTCGTACCACTCGTGGACCTGCTCGGGCCAAAGAATTGGGTCCGCACCCTCCATTCCCAGAACGAACCCCACTGGCAGGTCGTCATGGCTATCCGCCTCGAACCATGCCTTCATATGGTCGCTGAACTCGCCCCGAGAGCTGAGCATCCTCACGTGTCCCTCGGCTTGAAGAATTCGGTAGTACGCAAGCTGTCCCTGGGCCTGGGCATACGACAGCTCATCAGTCCTGACGTCACCATGATCGTGCCCGTCGCGCAAAACACAACCCAGTACCTTGACGATCGCTGCAGCGACCTCCGCCTTCCTCATCTCTGGGATCGTCGCCATGATGCCGCTATCGGGCCGGCCCGGGCTCTCGACGAAATCTGGGCGTACTCCCCTTGCCTGCTCAATCGGCACAGTCAACTGTCGCTGCGAGCGAATCGCTCCCCCGGCCATCGGATAGTCGCCGTCAATAATCAGCATTTTCGACCTCCTGCATTGTCCCCTAGTAGATCACAGTGTCGAGGCATGATACAACTTCACGACGGCGGCACAAACCTGGAACTCAACTGGCTGCTCATTGACGTGTATTGGCCCCAGCATTATCATCGGTGCGTCTTTGCCAAAGCCGCGTTAGACTATCAAGTGAGACTAGACGAGAAGGCCCCCAATGACACGCCTCTGTGCAGAACA
>JASLXL010000061.1 GCA_030740335.1 SAR202 cluster bacterium
CCACGGGTTGGATGCGAATATTTTTGACGGCCATTCATACAGCCTTGAGGGAGCGAACTCAGCCCGGAACCTTTTCAGGGTTTCGTCTGGGCTCGACTCGATGATTCTGGGCGAATCCCAGATCCTGGGACAGGTAAGAACAGCCCTTTCAGCAGCGGCGTACGCCCGCACGGATGACCCCGAACCGATGAGTGGTGGAACTGCTGAGGGTTGCCGAGAAGAGATTTCTCCAGATACATGTGTAGTGGAGATGAGCCGGACAATCACCGACTCGACCAAGGCCAATAGCGATGGCGCCGGTGGAGGCACCTAGAGCATGCTCTGCTCCTGGAGCCACGGCACGACGCCGTCTAGGGCAGAATCAGGGATACGCATACCGTCGTGGCCAGGGATGTCCATAAGATCGTGAAAGAAACGGTGGCCAACACCACGCCCTGCGTAGGCGCGTGCTATAGAGTTGATAAGCGCCTCGATCTGGTACTGACCGACCCTCTCATCGGCATAGCCGGTTTGAATCATCACCGGCCGAGGGGCAAAATCGGCGATACAATTGTAGAGTGAGTGGCGCTCAACAATCGGATCATTGTCCATTCCGGCAAATTCGACCATTCGAGGCCACGACACAATGGGCTGGTGCGCGACAGCAGCGGAAACGTCCGGGTTCTTGGCGGCGGCGTGCAAGATTGCAAAGCCATGACGCGAGCTGCCCATCACTACGATCTTGCCCGGCTTCACGAAGCCCCGGCGAAGGCTCTCCGAGATGGCGCCGGCGATGCGACGCTCCATGTTCTCGAACCAGTCCAATCCGGAACCCACCCGTTCGGCTAGTTCCGATAGGTCGTTGAACCATCTACCGTGGACCAGCAGTATGCTCGCACTGGCTGCCGCCAGACGATCAAGCCATTCCGACATGACGTTGGGCTTGACCTTCATCCGCGCCGGGTCTTCGACAACCTTGAGGGCCTGGGTAGGGATGATGCAAAGGGTAGCGTCGGTGCCGCGCTCTGGGTCAGGATTGAAGTTGCATTCCACTGGGTGACCGTCGACCTCGACGGTAAATGGCATCCAGGATTCGCTGTCATACTGTCTGGACGAGAGGGGCCTTTCGCTCATCTGTACCTCTTAATTGGGCAACGATCGTAATATTTCGCTCAGGAAGAGCCTTTCGAACCACCGGATATTTCGTAGTGCCGTAGAGTTCCTTCTACGCTCTGACGAGTCTCAACGCCCCTACTGTCTCCCATTCGGCTGTAACTTGAGCCACACGCCATCCAGGAAAAAGTCGTCGACGGAACCTGACTCTTGGAACCCCTGGGCCGCAAACAGATCTCTCTTTTCATAGTCCTCGACCGACACGGTCGCCCCGAACGAAGCTGCTCCTCGACTTCGGCCCCACTCTATCGCGGCCTCGATCAGAGGAACCCACTGATCGCCGTAATTGTTGTGTGTAAACCCGTCCACTGAACAAACGCCATCATCCCCCAGCTTCACGCTGGACAGGCCGACCACTTTCTGGCGATCACCAGCCCTCGCCGCGAAGAAGGTGGCATTCTCATCCTCGAGCAGGCCAATATACCGTCCCACCTGTCCGGCGAAACCGCGGTGAACGAAGTATCTGCGCGACAATGTGGGCATGTTCGCATCCATCACCTGCCAATCGTGAGCGGAATGGACCAACGGCACCGCGGATGTGCGGTCCGTAGCCTCCCCAGGAAATACGCTCGCGGGACCGAGCCCTCTAAAGAACTCCACGAAATACTCCTCGGGGGACACACCGGAGAGCACGCGGACATGGGTAATCGACGCAACTAGCTTCCGATAGCCAGCACGGAAATATGTTCTCCCTGCGTTCACATGGTTGGTTCCCAGAAATATCGCCTCGCCGCCCATCTCCTTGAAATCGGAAACAGGCGCATCGAACAAGGCCTGGCCGATGCCCTTGCGGCGAAACTCGGCTGCCGTGGCGGGGAGTCCGAACTCACAGAGCACTGGGTCGCGACCCGAGACCCAAATCATTGAGGTACCTGCCACCACGCCGTCCACCCTGGCGACGTAGAGGAGCTTGCGATCTTCAGACCGTGTTCGGTTGGTGAGATGACCACTGAGCATGGAGATGTCCGATCCTATGCCCACATCCTCGGGCACTTTTTGCCACATCTCCCATATCTCTTGAATAAGCTCGTCGGAAACCGGTGTTTCGTATCGGGTCAGTCTTGAGTCCATGATCACCCCGTGTGGTTGGTTGCCTGTTCCGACAGAGGTCAATATATAATTGGCGCCGCTCCAACATGTCAACAAACTAGCGAAGGTACACATGTTAAGACTTGGAGAAGGACAGTTCACATACGATGTAACAGGGGATCAGTGGGGCAACCTGCCCGATGGATGGCTCTACGAGGAAGTTGCATGCGTCGCCGTCGACTCCAATGACAACCTCTTCGCGTTTAATCGCGGCAAGCACCCGATGATCGTCCTGGATAAGAACGGCAATTTCCTGCGGTCCTGGGGTGAAGATGTGTTCTTCGTGGCCCATGGTATCTCGATCACACCGGATGGCATGCTCTTCTGCGTCGATGCTCGAGACCACACCATTCGAAAGTTCACCCCGGAGGGCAAGCTCCTTATGACCTTTGGGGAAAAGGGTAAGCACAAGCAGCAGTTGAGCGGCGAACCCTTCGCGGCTGGACCTACCCACGCCGTCGTGGACCCGCGAGACGGTAGCATCTACATCTCCGACGGGTACAGCAACGCCCGCGTTCACAAGTACACCCCGGACGGCAAATTGCTCTTCTCTTGGGGTGAGCCCGGTACGAGGCCCGGCCAGTTCTGCACAGTGCACAAGCTCGCGGTGGACCGCGACGGAAATGTCTATGTCGCTGACCGCGAGAACCAGAGGGTCCAGATATTCGACTCGAAAGGCAAGTATCAAGACCAGTGGGTCAACCTCGCTCCACCCACCCATGTCCACATAGACGACCGAGGCAAGTCCACGGTGGTCTATGTGCTGGAAACCTTCGGAGGTCTCCGGTCAAACTACATGGATCTGGGCAACTGGACCGGCAAGAACCTGGGTCCACGGATAAGCATCTTCGACACCAGTGGGAATCTGCTGGCTTCGGTGGGTGATCAGCCGGAAGGGCTCGGCGTAGGCCAATTCTCAATGCCCCACGGTATGTGCGTCGATTCCCGCGGCGACATCTACTTCGCCGAGGTGCCCTGGGGCCAGTTCGGCAGCAAGATGGACCCGCAGCGGCGCGACCTCCGTGCGCTCCAGAAGCTGGTCAGAGTGGACGCAGCCACAGACTGACTAACGACAATTGGGAGTGCAGAGGAACTATGCCTCTTTGCATTTTAATTTTTTCTAGGAGTCCTACATGGCAAAAGGAATCGAGCTAAAGACCGAGCGTCTAAACCTACGTCCGATGAGGTTGGTTGACGCAGATGCCATATTGGCCTACTCCTCGGACGAGGTGTGGGCACAGTACCACGACAAGCTTCCTGACATGGACTTCGTCGAGGAGTTCGTGGCGCATCACGTCCTGGCCCTCTGGGCAGACGACCCTCGCTTCTCAATCGTCCTCGACTCCGAGGTGATCGGCGGCATCGGGCTCACGATCGATCGCAAGTACGCCCACGGTGAACTAGCATACTCGCTGGCCCGGGAACACTGGGGCAAGGGGCTTGTAGTGGAGGCGGCGCGGGAGGTTGTTCGCTGGGGGTTCGAAGAGCTGGAACTGGCAAAGATATGGACCCGGGCCGATGCCCTCAACACCCAATCGACGCGAGTGATGGAGAAGCTCGGCATGACCCTCGAGGGGATGCTGCGTGCCCACACCGTCGTGCGTGGCGAAAGGCGAGACGAAGTGCGATACGGCCTATTACGGGATGAGTGGATCGAGCAGGCCTCGTAGGGCGGCTAGACCTTCCGCCCACCACCGACCACCTGTGTCCGCTGACTTGTGATACCGTTCCTCCACCGTCGGCCCGGTTGGGCCAGCGCAAACCTGATAGAGGTCCAAATTGTGAGCGAAAAACCAATTCAGGTCGGATCTGACAGGCAGCTTTTTCTTGACGAGTTATGGTTCGACAGCCAAGACAACGTGCGACTACAGATACATCCACCCATAGTTCAGGAGGTTGCGCTCAGAGCCGATCAACCTTGGGAAAGCGGCGGTATCAATCTCCCCAATGTAGTGAGGGATGGCAATCGCTATCGAATGTGGTACCGGTCCGACGCCGGCGACCCAAACAACGACAGCGCGGCATTCAGCTGCTACGCCGAGAGCGATGACGGGATCAACTGGGAGAAGCCTGACCTAGGAATTGTGGAGTTCGAGGGTTCCAAGCAAAACAACATCTACTATCCCACGGAGGGCTTTCAGGCCATCAACCCGTCAGTGATGCTCGACGAGGGTGCTCCTCCTTCAAAACGCTACAAGATGATCATCCAGTTCAGGGGTGCCGAGAAGGCTATTTTTGGCTACACGTCGGCCGATGGAATCACCTGGGAGCAAGTGTCGACCAATCCTATTCATACCGAAGGGCCCTTCGACAGTCACAACATCCTGATCCGAGACGACGAACGACAGCGATATATCATCTACATGCGCGGTATCTCCACAGCGGTGCCTGGCTCATTCAAGAAAGGACACAGGGCAGTCCGCCGCAGCGAGTCAGAGGATTTTTTGAACTGGACCCCACCGGAGCTCGTCCTCGAGAGCGACGATGACGATCCGCCAGGCCTCCACTTTTATACCAACGCCTGCGTCAAATACGCTCGGGCGGCCCGAGCATATCTGATGTTTCCTATGATCTTCTACCCGGAAAGGAACAACCCGTTGGCGCCCTATCCGGGATTGGCCGACGTTCAGTTTGTCGCTAGCCGCGACGGGTTCAACTGGGAACGCCAATTCCGCGAGGCCTTCGTGCGGCCAGGACCGGACCCGCGCAACTGGGTGGATCGCAATCCCATCATGGGCGCCAGAATCCTCGAGACCTCTCCAAACGAGATGTCCATGTACTACTCTGAGCTATTGAGAGAGACCGATGGAAAAGGACAATTACGACGCTGCACGCTGCGCACGGACGGCTTCGTGTCAGTGGAAGGGCCGTACAGGGGCTGGGGCGAGTTCGTCACACCACCTCTCAAATTCAAGGGCGACAGACTGGAGCTAAATTACAGCACCGCCGGCGGGGGGAGCATCTTCGTAGAGTTGCAGGAAGAGGACGGCACGCCCATCCAGGGCCTGACCCTCGGCGATTGCAACGAGGTGTTTGGCGACAATATCGAAGGCATCGTGAGCTGGATAGGAGACGCCGGTCTAAAAGTCCACGCGGGCAAGCCGGTCCGACTCCGGATCAAGCTCCGGGACGCCAGCCTGTACGCCTTCAAGTTTGGTGCCTAGTGACCACCCAATATCAAGCTGGGGAGGCCCCCGGCAAAACATCTGGGATGGGGGCCATACAGCCCTTGGACACCGAGCAGGGACCCCACGGTCCCAGACCTTTCACTCCGCTCAAAAGGACATGGCCTTAGCCCCCTCGCCAAACGATACTCCGGCAACGCCTCCAACACCCACACACTACATACGGCCGCGTACTATGATACCGTTTTGGCACCGTCGGCCCCACCGAGTCGGCGCAAACACAGCGGGGTGCATTGATTGAATACGGGTCCGGTCCACATCGATTCTAACAGGCAGCTCTTTCTCGACGACATATGGTTCGAGAGCCAGGAGAACATCCGTCTCAGGATGCACACCCCTGTAGCCCGCGAGGTCGCGCTGACAGCAGATCAGCCCTGGGAGTCTGGTGGGGTCCACTACTCCACGGTGATTGAGGACGACGGGCGCTACCGCATGTGGTATCGCTGCGATGTCGGCGCGGGCCCAGAGAACCGCGACGGCGAGTCGATGATGTGCTACGCCGAGAGCGCCAACGGCATCACCTGGGATAAACCCGACCTCGGTCTCGTCGAATGGGGCGGCTCCCGGGCCAATAACCTCTTCCTGCCCACCGACGATCTTCGCGGTATCAACGCCTCTGTGATAAAGGACCCGAATGGAACGCCCGGCGAAAAATACAAGATGATCACCAGGGAAAGGACGAAGCCGGTCGATGCTATCCTGGGATTTGTCTCGGACGATGGAATACACTGGACCCGAACCGGACCGGACCCGATTTTGATAGGCCGTCCCTTCGACAGCCACAACATCCTGCTGTGGGACGAGGCGAGCGATCGATACGTCATCTACATGCGCGGCCATTCGACATCGGTGGGGGGCACATTCGGCCCCACCAAGAATGGCCATCGCTCTATCCGCCGCAGCGAGTCCTCCGATTTTCTCAATTGGTCGGAACCCGAAACAGTGATCGAGTCCGACGACGACGACCCGCCGGGTCTGCACTTCTACACGAACTCCGGCCTCAAGTACGATCGGGCGGCAAACGCATTTCTGATGTTCCCGATGATCCTGTATTCGGAACGCGTCCATCCGTCGGCCCCGATTCCGGGGTTGTCGGACATTCAGATGGTGACCAGTCGCGATGGAATCACCTGGGAGCGCCGCTTCCGCGAGCCCTACATCCGGCCGGGTCTGGACCTGCGCAACTGGGTGGACCGCAACCCGATCATGGGACCCGGCATCTTGAAACTCGCCCCCGGCGAACTATCGATGTACTACACAGAACTCTACCGCGAAGGCCCTGAGGCACGATTCCGCCGCTGCACAATTCGCACGGACGGCTTCGTGTCAGTTGAAGGGCCATACAAAGGCTGGGGCGAATTTGTCACGCCGCCACTCACCTTCACCGGCGACCAGATGGAACTCAACTACAGTACAGCGGGTGGCGGCAGCATATTCGTGGAGATACAAGACGAAGACGGCACGCCCATCGATGGGCTCTCGCTGGACGATTGCAACGAGGTGTTCGGCGACAAGATAGAGGGAGTGGTCACCTGGAAAGACGGGTCAGCTTTGCACGCACACGCCGGCAAACCGGTGCGGCTAAGAGTCAAGCTCCGCGACGCGAACCTCTACGCTTTTCGCTTTGCCAGTGGAAATGGATCGACGTAGTCATGGAAGTAGCCAGCCTCGAACAAGACGTCCGCGCCCTGGCTGAAGACCGGTCCGACCTATGGACTAGTTCGGCTTTTGGCGTGACCCGTTCGCAGCGCCCAATTCCCGCACTGCTCCACCGAGATGCCTATGGTGCCTCGCCACGTCAGACAAGAATGTTGATCGTAGCGGGGCTCTCAGCGCACTCTCCCGATGTGGAGATGGCCCTCGCCGCCGCCCGGGACTATACGTTGCCAGGCAAGTGGACGCCGAATGCCATCGCCCTCACCATCGTGCCCTGTGCCAATCCCGATGGCCTCGCACCCGGGACAGCATCCGGGAATGGCGCGGGAAGAGCGCCAGAATCCGGTTACCCGCCGGACGACGGCTTCTTCTACCACAAAAGCGACCCAGAACAACGCTATCTCTGGCGATGGATATGCTTCCAGGGCCCAGACCTAGTAGTTTCCCTGGCGTCCTCAGACACCGTCCGATGGGAAGCCAACAACGCCGCCGGTAGTATCGGAGAGGACTTGGGGGCGACCAGCATTGGGGCGGGCGATGGTTTGCTGCAGGCGCTTGGGGCAGATGGTGCTGGCGGAGTAGGGTCGATCCCAGGCTTGCACCTAAGCTCGACGACAGAGGGCCTTAGAGGCGAGCTACACCGACTCTGGGAAGCCATCGAGACCACCCCTCCCGGACGATCCGATGCCGGGGCGGAGTTGGACCGCAGACGCTCTCGCTCGCCCCTGGAGGTAGGGAGAGCGCTGTCTTCGGCATACGGGCACCGGCTGGATCCGATCATATACACCCAGGGAGTCGCCATGAGCGGTAGGCTCAGGCTTGCAGATCTAAACGACGATGTCGAGAGTCCGGCTCAGGAGTTTGTATCACTGGTATCGCCATACATGGCACACGATTTCTTTGCCTATGTTACAGACGCCGGCGGCCTTGGTGCTCTCGTGTGGGCAGACGAGCTAACCCACGCTACGGGCGATCCTCGGTACTCCGCCCTGCTGGTGGAGGCTGGGAACGTGTACCGCCGCGCATCTGAAGGCAAGACTGCGCCCATCCTGCGGTCTGACTATATCGTCGAGGACATGCTCCACATCGGCAGCGTTTTGGGTCGGGCATTCAGCATCACCGGCGACAACAAGTACCTTGACGTGCTGACCAAGTTCCTGTTCGATGCGGAAACGCAACAGAAGAGTGGCCTGTACTGGCACGGACGGAATGCCCACCACCACTGGGGACGCGGCAACGGCTTCGCGGCCATGGGGCTCGCCGAGTCGCTGACGTACATACCGGAAGACCACCCTGATCGTGCCAGGGTCCTAGTCAAGTTTGTAGCCCTCATGGAGGCTATGCGCAGACACCAGGAGCCATCTGGGATGTGGCGTCAAGTCGTCGATTTTCCGGGCACATACCAAGAGTTCACCGCCACCAGCATGACCGGCTATGCGATGGCCAGAGGGGTCCGGATGGGCTGGCTGGACAAGAGTTTCAGAGACACGGCCGCCCTGGCCTGGCAAGGAATTTCAGAGCGCATCGAGGACTCAGGCAAGGTCGTCGACGCATGTTTTGGATCGGGCACCAACGCCACTGTCCAGTACTATCTGGACCGGCCCGCCGTGAGCGGCTTCGATGACCGTGGCGGCAGCATGGCACTATGGTTCACCGCCGAGGTGCTGATGCTGCGCACGCTAAGTTGACCAGAGCTGGATGCTGAGTGATATCCGCTGCCTGTGATCTAGTGGGATACGCAGAGGGGCAGCGCTCTATGCCGGGAGCCTGAGGATCTCCTTCAAATAATCTATACTGTTTTTTCTTATCCTCCGGCAACGCAAGACCCAAGACCTAATGCAACTAACCTAGGAGCACACATGCCAGCAAAAGTCCGAATCGGCTTCATAGGCGTGGGCGGGGTCGCCCAGAGCAGACACCTACCAGCCCTCGCAAAGATACCCGAGGCGGAACTGGGACCAGTTTGGACCCGCTCCCTCGCCAAGGCCCAGGACGCGGTAAAGCAGTACGGCTTCTCCTCGTCCGCTGCAACCTGGCAAGAGGTTGCAGAGTCACCCGATGTGGACGCTGTGATCGTCGCCACGCCACCCGTGCTCCATCGCGATGCAACCGTTGCGGCCCTAACGGCCGGTAAACACGTACTTTGCCAGGCACGAATGGGCCTAAACTTGAGCCACGCGCAGGACATGCTCGCCGCTTCGCGGAAGCACGATCTGGTCACGGCCCTCTACCCTCCTCTCCCCGGCCTGAAGGGTGATCGAACGATGTTGCGGCTGCTCCACGAGGAGGGATTCGTGGGCGATATCCGGGAGGTCCACGTTACCGGTATGATGTCGACCCCCGAGAGCGACGCGTATGCGTGGCAGACTGATCCCGCAGTGACAGGTGTCAACGCGATGACCCTCGGCATGTGGGTCGAGATCCTGAACAGATGGGTAGGCCCGGCCACGAGGCTTGCAGCCATAGGACGAACCCATCGCACCAAGCGCACCGATGTCGCAGGGGATCGCGTAGACACCGAAGTGCCGGACTCCATAGCCATAGTGGCGGACCTGGAGTGCAATGCCACCGCCAGCTACCACTTCTCGTCTACCGCCAGTTCCGTACCTGCCCAGACCATTTCGATCTACGGTTCCAATGGTGCTCTGGTTTACAACCTGTTCGGCGGAGAGATCGTGGGAGCCACAGACGGCGCGGCCAACCTGGGGCCCATCTTCATCCCAGAGGCGGAGATCCGCACCCAGGACACCGACTCCCAGTGGATTCGCGCCATCCTCGAGGGCACGTCCGTGTCCCCCAACTTCGAGGAGGGCATGCGGTACATGGAGTTTTCCGAAGCGGTTGCCCTTTCCCTGAAGTCCGGCGACATGGTCTCCCTCCCACCTCCATCACGGATGGAAGCCTGGGGCAACTACCTGTCCTAATGACGCTCACAGGGGGAATCCAGTAGGACGCCGCCTCCGCCCAACTAAGCACACGCAGCGCCCCAATTACGCGCCGCACCTTGACACCAAACGGCTACGAAATTTAGACTCTGGAATGCATGACTCCGTCATCCAGGGGGAGCCACGATTTCCATGCGTCGCAGACCACCCAGACTCGGCCTTCTCCTACTAGCGCTCGTATTGCTGCTAGGCGTAGCCTGCACAGTGGAAAAAGAACCGATACCACCCCCAGCAACCGCCGTGCCAGCGGTCCCAGCACCAACGGCTAAAACTGCGCCTACGTCCGATCCGGAACCGCTGCCGACCCCAAGGCCCGCAGCGGACCCCGCACCTGCGGCCCCCGCAGTGCCGACCACCTCTGCCGCCACAGCGTTTATTGCAGCCGCACCTGCGGCAGCACTGAACGCCATTAAAGAAGGGCCTTCAGTGCTGCTTCCACAACGAAAGGCGCCGGCGATTGCTTCGGACATAACACTGGCACTCGATCAGGTGCTGCGCTTCCCGATCCAGAGCAAGCGATCCACGATCGCGCCGTGGCGCACTGGAAGCTACATCGAGTCCGCCTGGAACCAGGATGTCTTCATGCCCCTGTTCCGTTTCTCTCCCACGGGGGAGTTGCTCCAGGGCGTGGCAATCGGCTACGACGTCAACGTGGACTCTACGATGTTCACAATACACATCGACCCAGATGCCATCTTCCACGACGGCTCCCCGGTCACTGCTGCGGACGTAAAGGCGGCGTGGGAGTTCGGCGGCCTCCCGGCAAATCAAGTGTCGTGGGGCGCATCTCTGCTAACACTGACCCAGGTTCAGGGTTTCGACGCAGTTTCGGACGGTGACGCTGAACAGGCATCAGGACTCAGGGCCATTGACCAGCGCACCCTGGAGATCTCACTCAACGCCCCCGACCCTACCTGGCCCCTGAAGCTAGCCGTATGGATGCTGGGAATATTCAAAGCCGACCAGGCAGAGGCCGACCCGGCCTGGGAACACCACCCCATTGGTGTTGGTCCGTTCAGGGCCACCTTCGACCCCGAATCCAGTGACATAGATCTGACCCCGGCGGCAAACTGGTGGCGAGACCGACCCACTCTGGAGAAGGTCGAGCTTCGCTTCGTCGGCAACCTCTCGACCCAACTCACCATGTACGAGAGAGGCGAGGCAGACCTCATATTCTCCGATGTCGCACGGCAGCCCTCTGTGCACGATCGCAGATACATCTTCAATAACGACCTGGTCCCAATCCCAGATCTGTCTACCTGGTATTTCGCATTCAAGACCGATTCACCTCCCTTCGATGACCCCAAGGTACGGGCAGCCCTCGCTCACGCCATCGATATGCCCGCCGCGGTAATGGAGGGTTTCGGCCCCACAACGCCACGAGCAACCGGCATGATAAACACCCTGCTGCCCTGCACGGATGGATCGTATGTTGGTTATGACTACAACCCCGAAAAAGCCCGGCAGCTACTGGCCGAGTCGAGCTACGCCGACACGAGCTTGCTGGCAATTCTAGAAGAGCTAGGCAACCCTCAGTTCATGAGTGTCGCTGAGATCATTCAGGATAATTGGCGTGATATACTCGGAATCCAAGTCACGATCATCCCAGTCGAGAGTGGCCAGCAGCGCTCCGACGATGCGAACCTGTTCAGACGGAGCGTGGGCTCTCAGATACCCGATCCTGGGCAACTCATCTACATGCTGGGGCACTCCGCATCGAAAGAGGTCCAGGGCACCACAGGTCACTCCAACCCTGACTTGGATGCCGCTATCGAAGAGGGCAATGCGCTGCCGCTGGACGCACCCAACCGTTGTTCGCTCTACCAGAACGCCCAACAACAGATCATCGACGGCTACTACTATTTGCCAGTGATCTTCGAGGGCGGACGTGCATACCTGGTCCAGCCATGGGTCCTCGGTATGCAGACGGCAATCAACGACGCCTGGCAGTCGCTGCCCTACATCAAAATAGCCCAACGGCGGCTCGGCCGCCCTTAGGGGGCGGGGCTAGGCTTGCACGGAGGTGTTCGACTGTGCTCACACGGACTGATGCGTCTGATGCCTCAAAAAGAACTGATCGACTTCTGTATCGTCGGGCTGAGGCAGCATCGCGGAGCAGCAGGACACCCATCGGGCCAATGAATCTGGCACAATGCCACACTCGTTAGTCCCATGAGCCGACCAACGACGGCCTGTGACGTGAGATAATAGCGCCATATCAATGAGAAGGAACCCATGACAAAACGCGCACCTGAGGACATCGGCTCCGGACGCCAGCTATTCATCGACGACCACTGGATAGCGAGGATTGACGGCGCAACCCGTAGACTGCAGTCCCCGATACCTAGGGAGTCCGTGCTGCAAGGGGACCGCCCCTGGGACCACGACAGCGTGGCATTCATGCGGACCTTTCAGGACGGCGACCGATACCGCGCCTGGTACCGTTGCGACGCAGTGAGCGCGCCGGAAGTAATGAACCCGCGCTGGTCGGCGTACACGGAGAGCCAGGATGGCATCCACTGGGAGAAGCCGGACCTCGGAATCATTGAGTTCGAGGGCTCGCGCGATAACAACCTGGTCTGGATGGGACCCGGCGCTAACATGGCGCCCTTCCGCGATGACAACCCAGACGCCCCTGACGAACAGCGCTACAAGGCCGTCGTACGTGATAAGGACGTATTCGCGATGGCCTCTCCCGACGGCGTCAATTGGAAGCTGATGCAGGAGGAGCCTGTCCTCACCGACCGCCCCTTCGATTCCTATAACGTGCCCTTCTGGGATGCCCAGACCGGCAGGTACGTCATCTACACCAGGGGTGTGGACGGCACAGGGATATTCAAAGGTGGAGTGCGCTGGATACGGCGAGCAACATCTCCAGACTTCATCCACTGGAGCGAGCTTGAGTCGATCGAGACAGGCGAGGTCCCCGACGAGCACCTGTATACCAACTCCTGTGTGGCGTACGAACGTGCGCCGAATACCTATTTAATGTTCCCATCCAGATATGTAATCGAGCACACGCCGGACCCAACGTGGCCTCACGGCAAAGGCGTTAATGACATCGTATTCATGTCCTCGCGCGACGGACTCCACTTCGACCGAAGTTTTAAGGAGGCGATCCTTCGTCCCGGACTTGACCGGGAGAACTGGCATGAGCGTGGCGTGTATATGGAAACCGGTATCCTGCACACATCTCCCCAAGAGATGAGTATGTACGCCAGCGACCACTGGAGGTACCCGACCACCCGCATCCGCCGGTACACCTTCCGTACCGACGGCTTTGTCGCGGCCAACGCCGGATTTGGGGGCGGTGAACTCGTAACGCACCCGCTGGTCTTTGAGGGCGGTGAACTTGAGGTCAACTATTCCACATCGGCCGCCGGGTCGCTCCGTATCGAGGTTCAGGACACAGATGGACGCCCGATACCAGGCCTGGCCATGGACGACTGTCCAGAGATGTTCGGCGACGAGATCGAGGGAGCCATCGCGTGGCACTCTGGCACTACCTTGATCGACCTGGTGGGAAAGCCGGTACGGCTGCGATTCGCACTAAAGGACGCGGACCTGTTCGCGTTCCGATTCCGGCCGATCGGCTCTTGACCTTTACCTCTAGGAATCGATAGTGATACGGAATTCGATCGACCTCGTAAAACGGTTCGTACCCATAGTTGTGATCGGCGCCATTGCGATCGCAGGCTTGCTGGCCATCGGCCTCGGCGTCGCGGATAGCGTCAGAGGGCCAGCCGCACCGGCGCCGACCTCCACGCCGAGGCCAACCGCCACACCTTTCGCCAGGCCGACCCGCACACCACCCTACGTCGCACCGACTCCGACCCCGCAGCCCAGCAACATCCGAGAGGTCGGCAGCAGGCTCGAGCCCATGGTAGACAACTGGCTCATGGAACAGTTGCAAAGGACGAGCTTCAAGCTGCACAGCCCCACGGCTCGCGAGATCGTACTGGAGTTCGATCAGCCGTGGGAGGGCTCGGTCAGTAACTATGCTGGGGTCATGAAGGATGGCGATCTCTACCGTATGTGGTACCGCGCGCTGAACGAGGAAGAGGATGGACGCTACACCGCCTACGCCGAGAGCGACGACGGGATAGTGTGGACACGGCCGGTCCTAGGCCTGGTCGAAGCAAAGGGTTCCACTGAGAACAATATCGTGCTTGACGGGACCGATGCATGGAACCTGAGCGTGTTCAAAGACACCAATCCTGCCGCAAATGACAACGAGCGTTATAAGGCCATCGCCAGAGGTCCCTCCGTTGATGGCCGCGATACGATACGGGCATTGGTTTCACCGGATGGACTCCAGTGGCAACCCGCCGAACAGGACACGATCCTGGTTGCACCGGAAGACGGCTGGCCCAACTTCGACTCCCACAACATCGCCTTCTGGGACATAGAACAGGAACAGTACGTCGCCTATATGCGAGGGTGGATCAATCCGGGGTTTCGTAGTATCCGCCGCAGCGTCTCGGATGACTTCATTTCATGGTCAGAGCCTACGTTCATAAATCTCGGATCAACCAAGCTCGAGCACCTGTACACCAATGCCGCAACTCAATACTACCGCGCGCCCCACATCTACATGATGTTTCCGATGCGCTTTACGCCGGACCGACAGTTCCACGCAGACTGGCTCCACGACGGCCTCTCGGAGGCTGTGTTCATGACCAGCCGCGACGGACAGCTATGGAGCCGACGTTTCATGGAGGCATACATTCCCCCCGGCCCAGATCAAGAAAACTGGAACGAGCGCAATATGATCGTCGCCTCCGGCCTCGTGCCAACAAGGCCCGGCGAGATGTCCATCTACTATGTGGAGCACTACAGGCGACCCACCGTGCGGCTCCGGAGAGCATCCATGCGCGTCGACGGCCTAGTCTCCGTACACGCCAACTTCACTGGAGGCTTTGCGCTAACCAGACCTTTCACATTCGACGGCAACGAGCTCGTGATCAACTACTCGACAGCGGCCTCCGGGATAATCAATGTCGAAATCCAGGACGAAAATCGACTGATCATTTCCGGCTACTCCATGAGCAGTTCCGACGATATTTTCGGCGATGAAATCGAGCGAGTGGTGACGTGGAACGGCAGCGGTGACCTTAGCGAACTGAGGGGCCAGACCATCCGGCTCAAGTTCGACATGAAACAGGCCGACCTATACTCACTCCAGTTCCGTAATTCACGTTAGCCAGCGGCCATCCCCTCATCCCAGACTTCTCCCCTTAGGTAGAAGGGATCGGACCTCCTCTCCCTGTCGTAGGGAGAGGACTGAAGTGAAGGTTTCGTGCCATCATCCCTCCAGCAACGCGGACCCGGAACTTGGCGTGAAAAACCTGCGCCTCAGCCACAGAGACACGTTCACCAGCCCTATCAGCACTGGAACCTCCACCAGCGGTCCGACGACCGCTGCCAGCACCTGTCCCGAACCGATTCCGAACACCGCCACGGCAACCGCAATCGCAAGTTCGAAGTTGTTGCTCGCGGCTGTAAATGCGACTGTGGCTGTCTTCGAGTAGCCGGCCCCCACACGCCTGCCCATCTCGAACGACACTAGGAACATGACACCGAAGTAGATCGCCAGCGGCAGAGCTATTCGCAACACGTCCAGCGGAAGCTCGACAATTACCGACCCCTTGAGCGAGAACATCACCACTATCGTGAACAGCAGGGCGATCAGAGTGATCGGGCTTATTCGAGGTATGAAGATATGCTGGTACCATATGTGGCCCCTAGTTTTGACAAGCACCAGGCGCGTTATCATGCCACCGAAGAATGGGATGCCCAGGTAGACCGCAACGCTCTGGGCGATCTGGCGCATTGTGACGTCTACGATCGCGCTCTCGAGGCCGAGCCAGTCGGGCAGCACCGTGATGAATACGTACGCGTAGACCGAAAAGAACAACACCTGGAACACGGAGTTTAGGGCCACTAGCCCCGCCGCGTACTCGGAGTCACCCTCCGCCAGCTCGTTCCACACGAGAACCATCGCGATGCACCGTGCGAGGCCGATCAGTATCAGGCCCGCCATGTACTCAGGGTACGCCCGGAGGAACACTACGGCCAGGACAAACATCAGCAGCGGGCCGATGACCCAGTTCTGGAGCATCGACAGACCTAGGATGCGCCAATCTCGGAACACCCGGTCCATCTCCTCGTACCTGACCCTTGCCAGCGGCGGGTACATCATGAGTATCAGACCGATGGCGATGGGAATCGACGTTGTGCCGATGCGTAGGGAGTGCGCCAGCTCCGATGCCCCGGACCACACATAGCCCATGCCGACGCCGACGGCCATCGCCGCAAATATCCAGAGGGTGAGGTAGCGGTCTAGGAGGGAGAGGCCAGGCTCTGCGCCTCTGCACGCCGCCGTACAAATATGAGTGCTCACAGCAGAAATGATAACGGAAGATGGGGGCTTGGGGCTAGGGATGGGGTATAGAAACATGGGTTTGGGGTCCGGAGCTTGGAGTGTTGCAAGTCATAACATCACCAAGACATGTGCCCAATCAACGTGCAGACGGGGAAGGCCTCAAGGGACGCTGGTTCGACAGATTCACCATGAGCGGACCAGGTCCTAGTCCCACTCTTCCAACAACTGGCTGACGCGCTCGGCGATGGCGTCTCTTATTGCTCGAACCGTCTTGGGAAGCGCACCCTTCGGGTCGGGCATCCCCCAGTCCTCGACATCCTTGAGCAGTATGGCCGGACATGCGTCTCCGTCGACGGCACACCCCATCGTCACTACCCTCTCGGACGATTCGATCATCTCGTCCGTGAGCAGCGCGGGACGTACGTCCGAGATGTCGAGGGATAGCTCGCGCATGGAGTCGACAACGTTGGGGTGCACTCCGGCGGCCGGCATCGTTCCAGCCGACTCGGCCCGCATCGCCAGACTTCGCTCGGCAGCGGCACGGTTGAACAGGGCTGCCGCCATCTGGCTGCGACCTGCATTGTGCACGCAGACGAACAGAACCTCGCTCACCTCACCCAGGCCGTGATGATCAGATGGGCTACCCAGTCGTCGCTATCGTTGATTATTTGGTGCTTGGTCTTCGGGGGAACGCAGACTGCGTCCCCTTCTTTGAGCTCATAGATATCGCCGTCGATCTTCATCTTCGCGCGGCCCTCGGTGAAGTAGTACACCTGCTCCCGATCCTCGTGCTCGTGGTAGTCGCCGCTCTTGCCCGCCTGCATGCGGTGAATGGTCAGGGACTGAATACCTTGGAGCGGCGCTTCCTCATCGCCCAGGCCCTCGGTGCCCACCTCGTCGAGAATCCGCCAGATGATGGCACTCTCGTGAGAGACGACGGGGGTGGCGTCCCGCCAATTACGTACTGCGATCATGCTTTCTTCTCCTCGGTAAATGGTATGTAGAACCATGATCCCCTGAGCACCGCCCCCGCCAAACTTAGCGTGCGCAGCAACTAGGAGATGATGTCGAAGCGGGTGTAGGGACGCAGCACCTCTGGGACGGCGATAGTGCCATCGGCCTGTTGATAATACTCCATTATCGCGATCATCGTTCGGGGAATCGCCAGCCCGGAGCCATTCAGTGTGTGTGGGAATTCGGGTCGAGCACCGACTTCAGGCCGATACCGAACGCTGGACCTGCGGGACTGATAGTCGGTGCAGTTGGAGCAGGAACTGACCTCCAGCCACTCCGCGACCCCGGGCGCCCACACGTTCAGATCATAGGTCCTGGTCGAAGCGACTCCCAGATCTCCCGTGCATAGGAGCGAGACCTGGTAGACCAGACCCAGGCGCGCGCACACATCCTCCGCGTCCGCCACCATCGTCTCAAGTTCATCTTGTGAATTCGCAGCTTCAACGAACTTGAACATCTCCACCTTCTCGAACTGGTGGACCCGTTTGATGCCCCTGGTGTCCTTGCCGGCCGCAGCCTTCTCGCGGCGAAAGCAAGGGGTGTGGGCTACGTACCGGAACGGCAGCTCACCCGGGGTAAGTATCTCTCCAGCGTGCAGACCCGTAATGGGAACTTCGGCGGTGGGGATCATCCACAGGTCATCCTCATCATCGTGATACATGGTTTCGCTGAATTTCGGTAGCTGCCCGGAGCCGGTGGCTGTCTCCCGGGTCACCATGTCCGGAAGGTACATTTCCCGGTAGCCGTGTTCATCGGCGTGGAGGTCGAGCATCCAGGAAATGAGAGCCCGCTGGAGCCTGGCCCCCTTGCCCTTTAGCACGTAGAAGCGCGAGCCAGAGAGCTTCACGCCGCGCTGAAAATCGATGATGTCCAGCCGCTCGCCCAGTTCATAGTGAGACAGCGGTGTAAAGTCGAAAGATGGCTGTTCGCCGACGGTGCGCAAAAGCACGTTTCCCGAGTCATCTGCCCCTAAGGGCACGTCGTCGTCGGGGATATTGGGTACAGTAAGCATCAGGGTGTCGAGCTCCGCCGCGACGATTCGCGCCTCCTCGTCTAGTCCCTTGATCTTCTCTCCAACGTCCCGCATCTGCTGTATCAGCTCCGGAGGCTTCTCTTTTGTCCTGCCAATCTCCTTGCTCGCCTCTTTGCGAACCGCCCGGAGGTCGTCAGCTTCCCTGGCCACGGCACGCCGTCGCGCATCTAGGTCCAGAATGCGGTCAATATCGACCGCGTCGCCGCGCGAATCTACGGCGCGCTTCACTCGGTCGGGTTCAGCCCGGATCAGCTCAATTGCTAGCAACGCAACCTCCTAGCAGTCACTTCGGAACATGGATCCAGTATAGCGCCATCGGCCACTATATAGCGTAGTAGTCGATCGGACAATTCCAATGTGTTTAGTCGCAATGTGCCCAGAGAGCAGCGAAAGTTAGTCGTCAGTTCGTGGTATTCAATGGAGACACGAAGGATCATGGCACAGACACCTGACGCCGGACAGATCGTCATCTTGAACGGCAACGGCGTCCCGAAATCAGGCAAGTCGAGCATTGTTGCCGCAATTTAGGAGACCTTCGATGGCCCATGGATGAACCTGGGTATCCATGCTTTCAAAGAACACGTCATGCCGAAGCGCTACAGTCCTGGAATCGGGCTGCGCCCAGGAGCAGAATTCCAGTCCCTAGAACCCCTCGTGGCAATCCTATTCACAGCAAAGTACGAGTCCGTCGCCCACAGACGATTGGGCCTGAACGTCATAGTCGTCGGTCACCACCGCGACTACTCGGTGCCTCGCGCAATTCTCGCCGATTGTGCACAACGTCTGGACAGGCTGCCGTCCTTTTCGTTGGGGTCCAATGCCCCATTGAGGTCATATGGGAACGACGCCACCTCAACGATGGCCCTGCACCGCTAGCATTCCGACGCCTTGCAGAGATGCAAACCGACGAGGCTGAATGTTGACGGGTAGTCAGGTTATAATCGCTGCCAACATCCACTGGACCGGCAGAGGTGATCCGATGAGACTCGATGGAAAGGTCGCCCTGATCACCGGGGCGGCGAAGGGCGTCGAGGGACGTCTCATGGGATTCGGCGGCGCCGCCGCGCGGCTGTTCTCCCGAGAGGGAGCGATAGTTGTCATCGCGGACATCGACGAGGAGTCTGGCAAATTAACAGCTGAGCAGATCAACAATGAGGGCGGCGAGGCCGTTTTCTTCCGGCTGGACGTCACGTCCGAGGTCAGTTGGGTAGCCGCGGTGGAGGCTACAATTGCCCGCTATTCCAAACTAGACGTACTGGTGAACAATGCTGGTACAGTCTCCCGTGCCGATGTCGAGGGTACGACCCTGGAGATGTGGGAAGAGCAGATGGCGGTCCACTCCACCGCCACGTTCCTGGGAACCAAGGCCGCCATATCGGAGATGCGTAGGGCCGGCGGCGGCTCCATCATCAACGTGTCTTCGATATTCGGGCTCGTGGGCAGCCCATCATCTACCGCCTACCACGCTGCCAAGGGCGCCAGCCGCATCTTCACAAAGGCCGCGGCGGTGCAGTACGCAAAAGAGGGAATCCGGGTCAATTCCGTTCACCCCGGCTTCGTGACGACGCCGATGACCGCTCCCTTCTTCTCCGACCCCGAGCTGATCAACCCACGATTGGCCACAGTACCCATGGGACGGCTCGGCCTGGCGGATGAGATCGCCTACGGCATCCTGTTCCTGGCCTCAGATGAGGCCTCCTTTGTCACCGGCGCGGAACTGGTCATCGACGGTGGATTCACTGCTCAGTAGAATCGTGTAAAGGGGCGAGGCCCCTCTGCTCTCCCCGTATATAACAGCCAGTAGATTGGTTACCGAGGAACCAGCCTGTGATCGTCGACTCCCATGCACATATCTTTCCGCCCCTTGGGGGGCCGTCGGGGTTCGCCTCCAAGCGCGGCCACACCAGGTATCTACAGCACCAGATGGCAGGCCACCACATGCCTACTCAGCGAACCGCCGACAACACAATCACATCTATGCAGAAGCTAATCGAGGTAGACGGCACTACCCTGAAGGACCTGACGGACGTGGACTTTCACGGGGGCGGGTTCGGCCGTCTCGCCTGGTCCGTCGATGGCGCCAATTATCACAAGCAGTACCTGCCGCCGACGCTAACGCAGCTCTCGGCGCCACCAGAGCTGATGGTAGCCCAGATGAACTACATAGGCGTGGACAGGGCCGTACTACAGACCGGACACCTCTACGGTAGGCTCAACAGGTACATATCGAACGCTGTGAAGCAGTCCCCGGACAGGTTCTGGGGACTGGCGATGATCGACGAGTGGCGCGCCGACCAGCCCGGACAGCTCCGGACGCTGGAGCGAGCCATAGGCGAGCTGGGGCTCCACGGGCTCTGGTTCCAGACGGGCAACCTGGCGATGCACGAGCGCAACGAGGCTTTCGATGACCCGGTATTCCATCCGTTCTGGGACCATGTGAGGGAGATGCGTATCCCCGTCTATATGAACGTGACCCCAGCGGCCCCAGGCCCAGACCCCTATCTCGCGGAGCTTGCCGCCTTCGGGCGCTGGCTGGAGCGGTACGGCGACCTGCCGATGCTGTATCCTCACGGCCTCGCCCTAAGCCGGTTCATGACCGACGGCCGCATTGAGATTCCGGAAGAGGCCTGGGCGCCCCTGGAGAACTCGAACATTATCGTCGAATTGCTGATTCCCATATTCCAGGGCGCAATCTGGGAGTACCCGTATTCGGAAGCGCAACCCATCTTGCACGAGTACTTCCAAAGGCTCGGCCCGGACAGGCTGGCCTGGGGCTCGGACATGCCAAACGTCGAGCGGCATTGCACCTACCTGCAGTCCCTCGACTACCTTCGCAACCACTGCGACTTCATCTCGGCAGACGACATGGAAAAGATTTGTGGCGGCAACGTGACCCGCCTATTCACCGCATAGGAGTATCGATGAAGAGCTCACCGGGATGGGAGGCATCGTACCTGGGTCAACTCAGGGCCGCCGTGGGGAATCGCATGTTGATCACACCGGGGGCGTCGGCGGTGATTCAGGACGACAATGGGCAGATTCTCCTGATCCAGCGCAGCGACAATCTGGAGTGGGCCATACCCGGTGGAAGCATGGAACTGGGCTACTCCGTTTACGATACGCTGGTGCGTGAGGTCCGCGAGGAGACCGGGCTGGAGGTCATCTCGGCAACACTATTCGCGATCTACTCTGAGCCCCGGTTCGTGTTCACCAATGCCTTCGGGGGCGAGCATCAGCCTGTACACTTCGCCTTTCGTGTCGACAAGTGGAAAGGCTCCCTGATCACGGATACCGACGAGTCCGCGGACGCCAGATTCTTTCCGCCAAACCATGTCCCGGAGCGGTACCAGGAGGCCCTGAGTGACCTACGTGACTTTGTAGGTACGGTCATACTGAAGTAATGAGCATCTGAATCGTGGTAACAAGTCGGCATAGGCGCGAGATATGATCGTAGACTTCCATACTCACATATACCCGCCGGAACTACGCGAGCAGCGCGAGACCTACCTGAGTAGGGACCGCACCTTTGGGAAGCTGTTTTCCGATCCCAAATCCAAAATGGCCACCGCGGAGGACCTGATCGCCGCGATGGACATGGACAGTGTCGACAAATCGGTAGTCATGGGCATTGGATGGACCGACCAGGGTATGGCGCGGGAGGCTAACGACTACCTCATAGACGCCACACACCGCTACCCTGGCCGTCTGACAGGCTTCGCGGGGGTCAATCCGGCGTGGGGCAGCGAGGCTTCAGCCCAAGAGGCAGAGCGCTGCACCAGAGCGGGGCTTTGGGGCATCGGTGAGTTGCATCCGTCATCCCAGGGCTTCGACCTGGGCAACGAGTCCGTAATGACGCCCCTCATGGAAGTGGTACGAGAGCGCGGACTGATCGTCACTACTCACTCGTCAGAGCCGGTGGGACACACATACCAGGGCAAGGGCGACACCCGGCCAGAGATGCTGTGGCGATTCATAACCCAACATCCGGACGTGACACTGGTGTGCGCCCACTGGGGCGGTGGCCTGCCCTTTTACGCGCTGATGCCCGAAGTGGCCGAAGCACTAAACAACGTATATTTCGACACCGCAGCCTCGCCGTTCCTCTACGACAAGCGAGTCTTCGAGGTGACAGTCGGGATTGTGGGTGCCGAGAAGATTCTATTGGGCAGCGACTACCCGTTACTCAGCGCGTCCCGGCTGATCCGGCAGGTCCAGGAATCGGGCCTATCCAACGCAGATAAAAGCGCCATCACGGGAGGGAATGCGGCCCGGTTACTGGGGATATAACGCTAGAAAATGGCGCACTCACTCCCGTGCTTCCACCCTCACCTCAATCCTCTCCCTCGGAGGGAGAGGAGGTCCGGGATGTTCGGCTATTGACATAGTCTGCCAGACCGCTAGTCTTATCCGGGCAGAATATAGCGAAGGCGCTGGTGTAGCGGTTGAGGAACGTGGAACCGCCCACAGGGCCAATCTCACCGTTGCAGAAAAATCCCGTCATGGGAATTCCGTGGATTTTGGCATTGAAATGCCGGTATCGTGGTTTGCTGTGCCATACAATCCCGCGCCGCGACCAAGGCACTGGAACAGCAGCGCACCTGAGTCCTCGCCAACGGGGTTCGTTATCGTGTACCTGGTCAGCATCGATTCTAGGTCTCCGGCCGATGTCTCGGCGTCTCGCAGATGGAATTGAACGAGTTGCCCTTCTGCCACGGACTCCGATACGGCCATCATGTCGTCCATTCCGATAATTTCGTCACTCACAATGAGCCTCTAAGAATTCATGTTATCAGCCCTTTGTACCATAGACATCCATCCAGGCACTGGCGGAAAGCTACAATAACGGGGTCAGGCAGAGGGATTCGGTTCCGCCATCAGACGTCCATAACCGGAGAGGGAATGCGCGGAGCAAATAGCATTCAGTTGATATCTCTGGGCCACCTTTGTCCCACTGAAGAAGAACCTTGCACCCTGTGAGCCACTCCACTCCAGAACCCGGCACGCGCGGTGCCCCAACGTCGCAGTCACAGCGCCTTTTTGTTGCGGTGGAGCTATCAGGCAAGGCCCGTTCTGCAGTATCCGGTGTCATCACGCGGATTCTGAAGAGTGAGCTCAAGAATCTCCGTGCCGTTCGACCCGAGAGGGTGCACCTCACCCTCAAGTTCCTCGGCAACGTCCCGTCCGAACAGATCGATGAGTTGGTCGAGGCCCTCAGACCGGTCGCCAGAGCCCATACCCCCTTTGCCCTGAATCTAAGTGGGGCCGGCGTCTTCCCGAGCCCCAAGAAGGCCAGGGTGCTATGGCTGGGCATTGGTGGGACATGAGGTTGCTTGGCAAGCTGCATCTGGGCATTGAGGATGCCGTCGCTGCCCTGGGGTTTGCCCGGGACCGAAAGCCCTTCAGCCCACACTTGACGGTAGCCAGGCTGCGCGAGAGCGCGTCGCGCGCCGACAGATTGCTGGTGGCAGAGACCCTGGAGTCTGTGCCTCACTGTGATGGGGCTGAGATACCAGTGCGATCCATAGTAGTCATGCGAAGTACCTTGGCCAGAAGCGGCGCCACCCACCATTGGGTCACGTCTTTGCCACTGGGGCTCTGAATGTATCTGCTCCAGTCTTCCGCCATGGCTCGGAGAGCCCGACCTGGCAATTTTCCCCGCACCATTTCCGAATAAAAGGGGGCGGTGATATACTTTGCCCGTTTTTCGGTCTCGTGCGGGTGGATTACGAGGAGGACTAAGTGGAAAGCAACAACACGTGGCCTGGATGCATGAGCTGCTCCGAGGGCAATCTACTCCCTCTTTCCGACTTCGGCGGCCAGGGCGCTCCGATTCACTATAAAGCCTGGGTATGTAGCAATCCGACCTGCGGCTACAACATCAAGATACGCAACGGCGACGTGTACCTGAACGAACCGATAGCAAGCGGGGCCGACCACGCCCCCAGGGTGAGATAGGGCGCACATCGCCTAAAGAGTGCGTCACTCGGCCCCGCCCAAAAAATGAAGGTGCGCCTCTCCGGTACGCCCGGAGAGTCCTCGGCCTCTCTGCGAATCCTCCTCCTGGACCGCAGACAGCACTTTCAGCTTGTGACCCATCCTACCTCCATGCTACTCTCGTATCTAACACGGGTTCGCCAAAGAACCCACAGGTCAGGGTTTGGGAGGGGCAGACGCATTGTTGCAATTTCTGCGTAGGAAAACCAAGAACAAGACCGTCAAGGCGGTCGAAAAAACCCGTCGAGCATGGTTCGGACAGGTGGCGTCACTATTTCGCGGCGCGAAGCTGGACGACGAGTTGTGGGACAATCTGGAGGAACTGCTTATCGCCGCCGATATTGGCGTTGGCACGACTCAAGAACTGCTCGATCGGCTCCGGAAGCGTGTGCGCGACGACAGGGTATCGGACTCGGAAGCAGCCTTCTTTATACTCAAGCAGGAGATGGTTGGCCTCCTACAGGTGGAGCATGCCAGGGATCGCCTGGATATCGAAGGAAAGCCCCTGGTGATCCTGGTCGTCGGCGTCAACGGCGTGGGCAAGACCACCAGCATCGCCAAGTTGACCCGGATATACCAGGCAGAAGGCAAACAAGTACTGCTCGGGGCAGCAGACACGTTTAGAGCGGCGGCCATCGAGCAGCTGCAGGTCTGGGGTGAGCGCCTCGGGGTCGACGTCATCGCACACAAGGCGAACGGGGATCCCGCCGCAGTAGCATTCGACGCACTTCAGGCCGCCAAGGCCAGGAAGGCCGATGTACTGATTATCGACACCGCCGGTCGACTCCATTCGAAGACAAATCTTATGGAGGAGATCAAGAAGGTCCAGCGGGTGCTCACGCGTCAGGACGAAGACAGCCCGCAGCGGGTTCTCCTGGCGTTGGACGCGACGACCGGCCAAAACGGATTGCATCAAGCACGCGCGTTCACAGAGACGCTCAACTGCGACGGCGTATTCCTTTCCAAGTTGGACGGCACCGCAAAGGGCGGCGTCGTGGTATCCATAACGAGAGAGCTACAGTTGCCGGTCCTGTTCGTCGGAACTGGCGAGGGCCTGGACGACATCACGCCCTTCGATCCCCAAGACTTCGTCGAAGCCCTATTCGGTGGTGCTGCACACGGTGCTGCGCACGCTTAGTCGGGCGGGGAAACGCATCCCGAGTGTCCTAGACAGAGTCGCAGTAGGACAGTTCCATACAGTGGTGTGCAGAGGGGCACAAACTCTTTGGCGGGAGCCCGAGGGTGTCCCTCAGATAATCTCATATGATTCTCTTCCCCCTTCCTGGATAGGAAGGGGGCCAGGGGAATGGTCGAATCGGTAAACGCACATTCGAACTTGGACTGGAACGGGGAAACACACATGCCCACAAGACCAATCATGGATCGACTCAACGCCGGCGAGACACTGCTGCTCGACGGCGGCACCGGCTCGGAGCTGCAACGCAGGGGCGTAGACGTGCTGACGGGCGCCACCAACCGCATCAAGGCATGGTCGGCCACTGCCAATATCGACAACGCAGACGTGGTCCAACAGGTCCACCAGGACTACTTGCGGGTAGGGGCCGACATCATCATCAGCAACAACTTCTATACCATCCCGTCAGTGATGGAACGCATCGGCAAGCACGACCAGTGGCGCGAGTACGCGACAGCGGCGGGCAAGAACGCCGTCGCAGCCCGAAACGCCGGGAACACCGAGGCATATGTGGCTGGCGGCATAGCTGCGCCCACACTCCAACTCCCTGTCTACGACGAGGACGCCGGAGGCTGCTCCGACAAGGACGCTCCCGACGTGGATAAGATGGGCGGCGACGCGTTTCACACCGAGTACTCCGAACACGCAAAACTGCTGGCTGAGCTAGGCGCGGACCTGATCCTGGCGGAGTACGTCGGCTACATCGCCGACTGCGTCGCGGCTGTCGACGCGTGCGCCGAGGGGGGGCTACCGGTGTTCCTAGGCGTGCGCCACATCAACGAGGACGGCAAGATGCAGTACGGCGAGAGCCTCACCGACCTGGTGGCGGCCCTGAAGGGCCACCCGGTCGACGCGCTCCTGCTCATGTGCAGCACCCCGGAGGCGATCTCCACGGGACTGCCAATCATCCGGAAGGGATTCGACGGACCCGTGGGAGGCTACCCCAACCTAGGCTACAATCCGACCGGGCCGATTATGGAACGACCGATACTGACAAACCGCAAACCCAGTGAGGGGCGCGATATCTCGCAGAACGCCGACTACTACCCCGCTCGCGTAGCCGAATTTGCCAGGGAATGGCGTCAGATGGGTGCTCAGATCATCGGGGGCTGCTGCGCCTCTGGACCCGAGCACGTCATGGCCATGCGACCCGAAGTCAAGGACGTTTAGCAGACTTTGGTATTCGCCGGACTGGACTCGGTCGAGTTTCCGGCTAGAATAGTCACATGATGAACGTCATAGTGTGGCTACTTGCGGCCCAGGTCATCGGCCTGGCTGTGTTCCCACTCACCTACTACCTGTTCCCCCGGTTCAAGGACCGAGGATTCAGCCTGGCAATGCCGCTGGGTATCCTCGTCGTTGCCTACCTATCCTGGCTGCTGAGCGTCCTACACATTCTGCCCAGTGTCCAGCTCACGGTGCTAGGCATCCTGCTCGTAGTCGGGGGGTTGAGCGGGTTGTTCGCTTGGCGTCACCGTCAGGAGATGCTGGAGTTCGTCGTCCGGGAACGTACCGTTCTCATTGCGACGGAGGCGGTGTTCCTGCTGGTGTTCCTTGGATGGGTGATCTATCGCGCCTACGACCCGTTCATCAACAACACCGAGCAGCCGATGGACTTCGCGTTCCTGAACGCCACCATCCGGTCCACAATTGGCCAACCTGAGGACCCCTGGCTGCGAGGCGAGGGCATCAACTACTACTACTTCGGTTACTGGATGATGGGCGTGCTTAGTAAGCTCACCGCCGTACCCTCGTTCATCTCCTACAACCTGTCCCTCGCATTGATACCCGCCCTCGGCGCAATGGGCATTTTCGGGCTGGTGGTCAACATGGTCCGGACCGACTCAGGCCGGTTACGCATGGCCCTGGTGGCGGGTGTCGTCGCCGCGTCCCTGCTGGCGCTCGCTGCGAATCTGGAGGGCGTGCTGGAGTTTATGCGGGCCAACGGCATGGGCTCGAGCGCATTCTGGGACGGCATAGGCATAGATGGACTGAACGCGGAATTCCCTGCTCAGGCCGATTCGTGGCGTCCACAGGAATACATGTGGTGGTGGCGGGCGACCCGTGTCATCGGCACCTACCAGGATGGAGGTGTCCTCGACTATACCATCCAGGAGTTCCCATTCTTTAGCTATATTCTGGGCGACCTGCACCCTCACGTGATGTCGCTCCCATTCGTCGTACTGTTCCTGGCCATGTGCTGGAACTTCTTGCGTTCCCCCGCGCTCAGCTTCCCGCAGGAGCGAGAGCGGTGGCGCGAGTGGATTCAGCCAGCGGCAATGACCGGCTCCATGGGGCTGGTCCTGGGCGGATTAGGCTTCACCAACATGTGGGACCTGCCGGTCTTTGGCGCAGTCCTTGTGGGGGCCGTCGCACTCAAGACGTATTCCACACACGGCGCTGGCCTCTTGCCCCAGATCAAGAACACTCTTCCAGCATCACTGGCGGTGATTGGCATCGCAATAATACTCGTACTGCCCTACCTGACCTCCTTCACCAGCCAGGTGTCGAGTATAGGTGCAGTGGGCGCCCACACGACCAGTCTGTCCCAACTCATGATCGTGTGGGCGCTATTCCTGCTGGCGATCATCCCCTTCGCGCTCGTGGCGTTCTGGAGAACGACGGTTGACCACGACTGGGCCAGGGCAACGGGGGTATCCTTGATAGTAGGCTTCCTGCCGTATATTGTGTGGGCGTTTATTCACCTGGAAGGCGGCGGTGAGACCTCGGATCTGGTGGCGAGGCTGATTCACATCCTACCCTTCGCGCTGCTGACGACGATCGCGGTCTACTCCGCCACCTGGTTTGCAAAACAGGAGGAAGCACCAACAGGTCTAGTGTTCGCTCTGCTATTAGCGGCCCTCGGCCTGCTGTTGATCATGGGTCCGGAACTGCTATTCGTGGACGACTCCTTTGGCGGCGCGTTTGAGCGGATGAACACGGTATTCAAGCTCTACTACCAGGGCTGGATCGTCCTCGCCGCCGCCACCGGGTACGCCGTCTACTACTGGCGCTCCCTCGTGGAACGCATGTCTGGATCGCGCCACGTACTCACTCGCGTGTGGGCTGCCGCCTTCATAGTATTGCTGGCAGGCGCTGCCTACTACCCATTGGCGGCCGCGGCAACAAAGGGCGGACTGTTCGACGGCGACCCCTCCCTGGACGGCCTCTCACACCTGTCTCCCGCATCGAGGAGCGCAATCGACTTTCTCCAAGATGAGGCAGACGACGACTCCGCAGTCCTCGAAGCGTTCGGGGGAGACTACACCGAGTTCGGCCAGGTCTCCGCCAGCACAGGGGTGCCCACGGTACTTGGCTGGATCGGCCACGAGCTACAGTGGCGCGGCTCATCGAAACCCATGGAGGGTCGAGAGGACGACATCGCCACGATATACATGACTCCTGACGCGACCGAAGCAAAGAACCTGCTTGCCAGCTACAACGTAGACTATGTATACATAGGGCCACGCGAAAGGGAGAAGTACGGGGAGAATGGCCTGGTCAAGTTCGGGGAGTTTATGGAGGCCGTGTTCACCGAAGGAAATGTCACCATCTATCGGCTGACGCGTTAGCCTAGATAAGCGGGAGCATTCGTCGCCTAATCGAGCGCTGAAAATCTTGACCGGAACAATGGCCCCAGATGATCTCGTCGACTAGGCGTGCTCAGGGGCAGAGACCGGTCGCCTGACATCTGCCCAGCGAAGGACCGGATACTTAGTAGATCGTAGATCCGAGTGGTGCTTCCGTCATATCATCACGGGGAGTGCTGAGGGGCACCCTCTGCCGGAAGCCTGAGGGTATCCCTCAGATAATTTCATGTTATTCTCTCCCCCAT
>JASLXL010000062.1 GCA_030740335.1 SAR202 cluster bacterium
GCCTTCTCGATCTCGTCCAGCAGTATCACACAGTACGACTTGCGGCGCACGGCCTCTGTTAGCTGGCCGCCTTCGTCGTATCCCACGTAGCCGGGAGGGGCTCCAACAAGGCGAGCAACCGAGTGCCTCTCCATGAATTCCGACATGTCGATTCGGACCATGGCATCTTCACTGCCGAACATGAACTCTGCCAGCTTCTTTGGCAAGAACGTTTTGCCTACACCAGTTGGACCTGCAAAGATGAAGGTGCCAACGGGCCTAGTGCGGTCTTTGAGGCCCGCACGGGCCCGGCGAACGGCCTTCGAAACCATCGTTACAGCTTCGTCCTGACTGATGACGGCCTCGTGAAGGTCCTCTTCCATTTTGACCAGGCGCTCCATCTCGTCGGAGGTTAGCCGGGTAACTGGAATGCTGGTCCACATGCTCACGACCTCCGCTATGTCCTCTTCGGACACGACGGGCTTCTCCTCGGACTTCTCGTCCTGCCACTCTTTCTGTAGTCCAATGAGCTTCTCAGATAGGCTGGTCTCGCGTTCACGAAGCTCGGCTGCAAACTCGTACTGTCGGCCGGAAATAGCCTCGTCCTTTTCAGTCCGGACGCTGTCGAGGGCCTTTGAAGTTTCGCTCACAGACAGTGGTGCGGTGCTGAAGTTGATTCGAACCCGGGAAGATGCCTCGTCTATCAGATCAATAGCCTTATCAGGCAGGAACCTGTCGGGGATGAATCTGGTGGCGAGATTTGCGGCTGCGCGGATCGCTTCATCGGTGATTTCGAGCTGGTGGTGTTCCTCGTAGCGGCTCTTCACACCGCGCAGAATTTCCACCGTCTCTTCGGAGGTTGGCTCATTGACCGTGACGGGCTGGAAGCGACGCTCCAATGCTGGGTCTCGCTCGACATATTTGCGATAGTCGTCCAAGGTGGTTGCGCCGATGCACTGTAGTTCACCTCTAGCAAGAGAAGGCTTGAGAATGTTCGCCGCGTCTACGGCACCTTCGGCGGCTCCGGCCCCGACCATTGTATGGATCTCATCGATGAACAACACGCAGTTTGCGCTGCCTCGAATCTCCTCAACGACCTTCTTGAGCCTTTCTTCGAATTCGCCGCGATACTTAGTTCCGGCTACCAGGGCGCCCATGTCCAGCGTCACCAGCCTCTTTCCTTGTAAGGTGGCAGGTACATCGTTGCTGGCTATACGCTGCGCAAGAGCCTCGACTATAGCTGTTTTGCCGACACCGGGTTCTCCAACTAGCACCGGGTTGTTCTTCGTTCTCCGACTAAGTATCTGAGTGACCCGCTGAATCTCCTGCTCTCGGCCCACGGTAGGATCGAGTTTGCCGGAGCGAGCTGCAATAGTGAGGTCGATGCCGAGTTGGTCGAGGGTAGGAGTATGGGTCTGGCCCTTGACGCCGCTCCCGCTCTGGGACTGGCTGGGGCTCTGGGTCAGGATGCGGCTGGTCTCGGCCCTGACCTTGTCCAGGTTGACCTGTAGACTCTCCAGAACCCCCGCTGCGACGCCTTCGCCTTCTCGCAGGAGGCCAATGAGCAGGTGTTCAGTTCCGATGAAGTTATGGTTGAGCCTGCGGGCTTCGTCGACAGCCAATTCGACGACCTTCTTGGTTCGTGGGGTCAGCCCCTTCTCGCCAGAGGTAGTCTTTTCTCCGCGGCCGATGATAAATTCGACCGCAGACCTGACCTTATCAAGTTCCACACCTAGATTTGCGAGTACCTTGGCGGCGACTCCATCTGTCTCACGCACCAAGCCTAGCAGGATGTGCTCGGTCCCAATGTAATTGTGATTGAAACGCTGGGCCTCTTCATTTGCCAGCGACAGGACCCTGCGGGCTCTTTCGGAAAATTTCTCAAACCTACTTGGCATAGGGGCGTCTCCAGGTATTTTTGTATACGGGTTATTAGTAGCCTTCGCCCTCCGACTGCAGGAGACTGAGTCCTAATCGTCTGCGTTCAGGCTCAATTCTCAAGATCTTCAGTCGTACGTCGTCACCTTCTTGTACAACCTCCCGAGGATGTTGGATCATACGGGAGGTCAGTTCTGAGATGTGAATGAGCCCCTCAATCGAATCCTTGACCCTGGCGAAAGCGCCGAAGTCTGTGATCTTGGTAATCGTGGCATCCACCATGTCCCCAACTTGGAATTTTTCGTTGATGGTCTCCCACGGCTCCGGCTGAAGCCGCTTGAGACTGAGGGCGATCTTCATATTGACTGCATCCACCCTCAGAACAAAGACATCAACTTCCTGACCGACCTTCACGATCTCATCCGGGGACCGAACGGGAGACCATGACAGCTCAGAAATGTGTACAAGGCCGTCGGCCCCGCCGAGGTCTACGAAGGCTCCAAAACTGGAGATGCCAGTTACGGCCCCTCGGCGTACCTCGCCTTCACGCAACTCCTCGACGAGCTTGGACTTGCGCTCCGCGCGCTGTTCTTGGACCGCCTGGCGTTCTGACAGGATCGCCCTGTTCCGCCCGCGATTTACCTCCAGCACCTTGAGCTTGAGCTCTTGCCCTAGGTGCTGGTTCTCTGGTGGCTCTTTGGGTGGCTCTGGAGGTTTCTCCTCGACTTGGCTCACGACCTCTCCGTCAGTTTCATCCTCTCCCTCAGAGGCACCATCTGTTACTGCATCAGCGTTGCCCTCAACTGCTTCGGCGGGCTCGGGAACTGGTGGCTGTTGGAACTGCCGGAACATGTCACGGGAGATACTCACGAGCTGGGACATCGGAACGAAGCCTTGCACACCCTCTACCTCGACAACCGTGCCGCCACGATTGAAGCCCAAGATGATCCCTGTGAGTACTTCGCCTGACTCGGCCGCCTTCTCAAGCACTCTCCAACCCTTTTCGCCAAGGGCAAGATCAATGGAGAGCACCGCCCCGTTCTCACCAGTCTCACCCTTCATTACGAACACCACGATCTCGTCGCCCAATTTGGGAGACTCAACGCCTTCACGGGTGGTAGATCTCATCTCTCCTGGTGGGATGATGCCTTCAGCTTTGTGGCCTATGTTGACCAAAATGCCATCGCCGTCGGAGCGCATGACAATGCCCTCTACGATGTCGCCACGCGATAGAGGCTTTAAGGGCTGCATGGAGTCTAGCAGTTCCCCCATGTCCTCCATTTCGGGAGGATTGTGCGGTTCACCAATCAACGTATGCTACCGCCTTCCTGGAAAGTGATGGTTCCGATCATCGTGGTCAGCAGGTGATCATGGGGAGGCAAGCCAGGTGTCTGGTTTTCGAGAGGGGTTGTGTCGCGATACATTTTAGGGGGAGACCCCGTGATAGTTGGTGCCCCATCCACATAGGGCTGATTAGAGCCTAATTGTAGCATAGGCATTCTGCCAGTAGTAGGCGCTTACGCCAACCGAAGGGCGAAATTGCGTCTCGATCGGCCCCTCAGGCTCCATGTGGACCAGTTTGCGAAGTGTAGATGTGGCCTGAATAACTTAAAAGCCCCCTGGCAGTGACCTATTTTCCCACACCTTTGCAAGTGCAGTATCGTTAGCGCTGAGACGTTTCACTTCCGTGTTCGGGATGGGAACGGGTGGGGCCGCCTCGCTAGAACCACCAGGGAGCTTTATTACCAACTTTGTAATAACCGAGCTGACGCGAGCCTGTCGCATCGTTTCTGTACCCGGTCTAAGAATTCTCTTGCAGTATACCGCCGACCGACTCCACCGTCAATACAAGTCTTCCACAAATATGGTGGCAATCCTATGGTGCCTGCGAGCAGAGGAGTTACTGACAGTCACTCCTTCCAGAGTCCTTTCGCCTGTCCCAACCATCGAAGGTGATCAACTCGCATCAGACCGAAATTGTAGAAAGCGAAACCGCCGGCACCGCCGCGGTTGCATGCCGTCAGCGTATCGGATAGTGCGTCGGAGTTGCCGAAGGCACTCGGCGATACTTGCACGATCATCTTGGCGCCGGTTGTCAGTCTACGTTTCATCGGCTTGATCGCCTCCGGGTTTCGTCCGGTCACTGACCGGTCTATTAGTGGTGCCACTCGCTCGACGGACAGGCCCAGTGCAAGTTCGTCATCCTGATCCAGATGATCTGCCTGCACCGCGATGTCGCCGTGGGCCCTGATCGTGCGTACGACATCCTCGAACAGCGATGATGCAATGCCGGATCGGACCTCGAGGAATGCTCGCAACTGGCCTCCGAACGCCGCGGCGAGTCGTGTGGGAGTGACCTGCTGTACCACTTCGGCCTGGCTCGGTAGTTTTGGAAGCTCGGCGTTGAGATAGCGTGCCACATCGCTCCGCAGCGCCTCGCCCTCCACATCGTCCGCCGATGCCGCTTCGATGCAGTGATCGCACATGCACAGTCCCATCAGGAAGCTGCACCACGGGGTGATGGGGGTTAGTATCTTGGGATTTGAGAAACCGTGTCCAAATGGCAGAAAGTTCAGAGACTCTAGATGGACGGCATCCGGGTTCAGCCTTTCCAAAATGTCTTCAGTAAGCGTCAGGAAGTACTGGCGTACATCGGGAGCGCCGACGCAGAGATGCGACAGGTGCCGGTTGCCTAGGGCGTCCTGCTGTGCCAGGTCTGGGTACGTTTTGGCAAGATAGTGGTCGTATGCGTACACGATCCACGCGGTCAGGGATAAGCCTCGCTCTCTGATGCGTTCGGCCTGCCTCTGCAGGTAGTCGGGACTGTCCACAACCTCGCTGACTCGAGGCCTTATCACCGTGGACTCGTATCTTGCGGGGTCGGCTTGGAAAAGGGTCATCCCATCCTCGCCGTAGTAGAGCTTGCGCTTGGGGTTGTGGGGCAGAAAATAGGTAGCCATGTGGTAGCTAGTCGCCAGAGCGACATCGTCGAGCCCGGCAACATGCTGGATGTTATCAAGCGCAGCGTCCAGGCCTTCGTCAGCCAGGTCCCATGGGTAGGTGTATATGGATGCTTCCATGTGTGTTCCTCGATGTCGAAATCGCCGGGTGCAGATCGACATATTCTACACAGAGGGCTGGTCTGGCTGTACTGAGAAGCGCTGGCTCACTGGAAAGGTTACTTCACCGGTCTATCAATTGTCGGTACCAAGGTGCATCCTCTAGATTCCACTCTCCGGTGCTACAATGGACGATCTCGAAGTCCATGACTAACCAGGAGATAGTCCATGACGAAGCCACTTCCCACTGTAATTCTCGGAAGGACTGGATTGCGCGTGACCCGCCTCGGCTATGGCGCAGCCCATCGCAAGCCCCAATCCGACGAGAACGCGAAGGCCGTCCACGAGGCGGTCCTGGATTCCGGTATCAACTTCATTGACACCGCCGACGACTATGGCAATAGCGAGGAGTTGATAGGTCGGTACATGTCGGCTCGCAGTGGGGAATATCACATCGCCACGAAGTGCGGCGGATCAGAGTCGGGCCATGTGTGGACCCGCGAGAACTGCCTCCGGACGATGGAAGATAGCCTGAAGCACCTCCGCACCGACAGCATCGATATTATGCAGCTCCACAATCCGTCAGTGGCCGAGAGTGAGGCTGGGGGGCTAGTGGACGCCTTGAAGGAGATGCGGGACTCCGGCAAGGTGCGCTGGATAGGTGCATCGAC
>JASLXL010000063.1 GCA_030740335.1 SAR202 cluster bacterium
CGAATATCACCGTACCGGAGGGCAGCAGGGTAACGCTGGAGATGATGGACGATGGGATCGGCAGTGACGCTGTGGAGGGAGATGGCAGTTTCACTCTGACGCTGCCGCCTCTGCTGGCGGAGGGTGAGTACCAGGTTGAGTTGGAACTGGATTGGCTGACATACAACCATCGTATCTCGTCCCTGACTAGCTTTAGCACGAGCATCTTTCCGGGCCTGTTGGTGGCCGCGGTGGACTTCGGAGAACTACAGCCTAGTGTACGGACACACGTTGCCAACGTGGTCGTCCACGTGGACGGCCAGCCCTACCCAGTGAACCCCGAAACGCTCACTGCCAAGTTGAGTTCGACTGAGGACGAGCCGGGAGTTATCGAATTGGTGCCCCGGCGGGTTTATGGCGATGGCCCGGCCTTCGAGTACGATGTGTTCCTGACGGCGCCGGACTATGGCCGATTCTCTGTACGCTATTTGCTGGATACCGAGTATGCCGGCAGGATCTTTCAGCACAGCACCGACGCCGCGTTCTTTATTGCAGAGCCGCCTGTCGCGGTCACCGAGGTTGTACCCGAGGTAGTTGCGGAGATTGCGCCGGCAGTGACGTTGCCGTCGGCGGTGCAGTCGTTGCCAGTGTCGATCATCAGCGATGCCACCTACGGATTCCCGATGTTGGCGGTCTGGATACCTATAGGCCTACTGGTGGTGCTGGGGGTCGTAGCGTCCTGGGTTCTGACCCGCGCGAAGCCCTACGGCTTCATCTACGATGATCAGGACGATCCTCTTGTGGACTTTGCCGCGATACGCCGGCATCCGGTGCTGGAGTTGCTGCTCAGGGGCTCCGTTAAGGGCAAGGAACTAGGCCTGCCGGGGTTGGAGGGCGTAGTTTTCCGATTCAGCAAGAGCCAGATCCAGATAACCAGCCAAGGTGACCACCCGACAGTCAGGGTGAACAACCAGCCACTGGTCGGGCAGACGACCATCGAAGACCGAACCTGGATCGGCACTGGGGGCAAGTTGTACACGTTCCTTGTAAGCCCGCCGTCCCCAATGTTGGAAGGCTCTGGCGATTAGGTACATAGGTCCCCGTTTCCAGAAATAGAAAAGACCCCGCTGGCTCAACCCGGCGGGGTCTTTTTCGTGCGATTGGGTGTCGGACTAGTCGCTCTCGGTAATGATGACGGTTTTTATGGCATCTCCCGGGTTGATCGCCCTTGCCGGGTCCCTGAGCGAAATCTTGTTCACAACATCCATACCTTCGGTCACCCTGCCGAACACTGTGTGGCACGAAGTGCCGGGTATGCTGCAGTCTTTGGGTGTGCCATCGGGTTCGTTGCCGTCCAGGAATGACGTTGGGACGAAGGTGATGAAGAATTGACTGCCGTTGGTCCCAAGTCCATTCCGGACTCCAGCGTTGGCCATGGAGACAGTTCCAACGGTGTCGTGTCGTCGTAGTGGACTGGGCTCATTGTCGAAGGTATAGCCGGGTCCGCCTGAGCCGGTACCCGTGGGATCACCGCTTTGGGCCATGAAACCTGCTAGGACTCGGTGAAATGTGATGCCGTCATAGTAGCTGTCCCTCGCGAGAAAGACGAAGCTGTTCACGGTGACGGGGGCTTCCTTAGGGTAGAGTTCGATCGTGAACTCTCCGCCCTTCTCCATCTGAAAGGTCGCGGTGTAATTCTTGTCGGTATCGATGGTCATTGCCGGTGGGTTTGGGTAGGTCTTGATGGCTGGCTCCTTGTTTACGGGCGTTGATGTAGATGTGGATTCGCCTTCGGTGATTACGATGGTCTTGATCGCATCTCCGGGGTTTCTTGCCGTGTTAGGGTCCCTGAGGGAGATGCTGTTTACGACGTCCATGCCCTCGATGACCCTGCCAAACACTGTATGACAGGAAGTGCCGGGAATGCTGCAGTCTTTGGGTGTGCCATCCGGTTCATTGCCATCCAGGAACGTGGTCGGAATGAAGGTGATGAAGAACTGGCTGCCGTTGGTCCCAAGTCCGTTTCGAATCCCAGCGTTGGCCATCGAGACGGTGCCGACGGTGTCATGGCGTCGTAGTGGGCTAGGCTCATTGTTGAAGGTATAGCCGGGTCCGCCGGATCCGGTGCCCGTGGGGTCACCGCTCTGGGCCATAAAGCCTTCAATGACGCGATGAAATGTGATTCCGTCGTAATAGCCGTCCCTGGCTAGGAAGACGAAGCTATTGACGGTAAGGGGGGCTTCCTTCGGGTAAAGTTCAATAGTGAACTCGCCGCCCTTTTTCATTTGGAAAGTAGCGGTGTAGCTCTTGTCGGTGTCGATGATCATTGACGGCGGGGACGTGTAGGTCTTGATGGCCGGCTGCTTGGCGATGGGTGCTGGTGTAGGCGTGGACTGAGGTGTCTCGGTCGGTGTGGAGGCCAT
The DNA here is from genome assembly GCA_030740335.1 of SAR202 cluster bacterium. Next base: position 2,403 of record JASLXL010000063.1, read on the forward strand.
CTGGCCGGTGTCTGACGCTGGTACAGCCGCGTCCGGATCGTCGCTACTACAGGCTGCGAGAAGAGATATCACAGTGACTGCGGTAGTAAACAGTGCAACTCGGAGGGTTCGGTTCGGCATAGGTCGTGATACCTGCCTTTCTCGACGAGTCGGGGCGTCACGCCGGTGAGGATGACGACCTAATTAAAAGCGAGTAATATTCTACATGCAATGAACGGGACATGCCACGGTCACGAAGGATCGAGTTGTACGGCGAAACGGGTGGTGCTGCTCTGAAACAGGTCTTTGCACCGGTACTCTCCTGACCATGATCCGCCAATCGAGATTGCAACGAACCCTATCTGAGATGCGTGAGTAGTTATGCCACAACAATCTGAGCACTCCGGGCGTAGCATCCTCTGCGTGTTTGCCCAACCTGACGATGAGATTGCGGGGGCTGTCGGGACAATCGCTCGCTACGCTGCCGAGGGTGTTGCGGTGCACGTCGTTACGCCCACGCGCGTGGGCAGGGTTCGCTGGGTCCGGACGACCGTGTTATCGCGCGGGAGGAGCTTCCGATAGTGCGGGAGTCCGAGCTGCGCTCCGCGTTGGTGGTATTGGGGGCGCACCCTCCGGTTCTGCTAGGCTACAGATAAGGAGAGGTTGCCGATGCCGATTTTGCCGAGCTGGTGGGGAAGGTTTCGACTCACATGGACGAGGGCAATCCCGATGTTGTGATTACATTCGGTCCCACAGGTATGACCGACCATTGGGACCACAAGACAATGCACTTGGCGAAGGTGGAGGCGTTCCAGCGAGATACCGAGATGCTGGGAAACCACTCGCATCTGCTGTATTTCGTAATCCCGCTCGAGATTGCGCTGGAATCCGATCTGAAAATAGAGGGGCCTGAGGCGGTCCTCAATGTCGTGGTAGACATCTCAGATGTACTCACTCTGAATCTAAAGGCACTGCGAATTCATGGCTCACAGATGGATATTCAGGAGATGATGGACAAGCTGTAAGAGGGGATGGAGTGGGACCACGAGACGTTCCACCAGGCACTTCCACTCGTGCCGGATGGGGAGATTTCCAAAGGCCTCTGGCCGTATTCGCGTCTGGTTCGCTGTCATACTGAGGAGGCCCCCGACCAAGTATCTGGGGTGGGGGCCTCGGACGATGACGATGCCTCACTCTAATCCGGTGTAGCCGTCTCGATCGCGAAGGTCCGCACCTGGAACGGTGCTACGTCGAATGTGAGGTCTGCGTTGTCCACGCCCACCGGACCCTCGTCCTCTTCTAGTAGGTTGACCTCGAATGCGCCGCCCACACCCACACCCAGCTGCAACTCCGCTCGTCCCCGCATGTTGTGGCCCTCGTAGCACCTCAGCACCAGGCGGTCGGAGTCCTCAGCTAGTTTTATGGTCTCGACGAACACGCCATCGCGGCTTGATGAGACCAGTGACATATCCTGTGGAAGCGTGCCCTCGTGAGTCCCGGTCCTCACCACCGTCATCGGGTAGTTGAGCTCGAACCCCGCTCTAGTCGCTCCATTTCGCCAGTCACCGGAGTGGGGATAGAGGCTGTAGGTGAACTGGTGGTGCCCCTGGTCCGTCTCGGGGTCAGGTTGGGTCGGAGATCGCAGCAGGCTCAGGCGCATGACGTTGTCCTTCACGTCGTAGCCGTATTTGCAGTCGTTCAGCAGCGACACTCCGTAGTCGCCCTCCGAGAGGTCCGCCCACTTCTGGGCGCTTACCTCGAAGCGTGCCTGGTCCCACGGCGTGCTTCGGTGCAAAGGCCTCTGGATGCTGCCGAACTGGATTTCGTAGGTCGCATCTGTGGCGTTGACGTCCACGGGGAAGGCGACCTTGAGGAGCGTGTGCCTTTCGTGCCACTCGACCTCAGTGTCGAAGTCGATCCGCGAGGTAGCGTCATATACGTGAATGCGCTGCACCAGTGTCGAATGCGAGAAGGCGCGCCTGATCTCCACGGTGCCGCGAACTGGACCGGTCTCCAGCACACGCACCTCAGCCGTCCCATCCATTTCCCAGACCTTGTCATGGGCAAAGAGGTCGATATCCCAAGCGTCGTAATCGATCGGCTTGTCTTCGAATAGCTGAAATACATTGCCTGCCTCGCCAGGGGCAAGCACCTCGCGTTCAGCGAACTTATCGAAGATCGATGTGATGCGGCCCTGACCATCCAATTCCAGGTGGAAGAAACGATTCTCCATCGCGGACTCGGTCACGGTGATCGGATACGCAGTCTCCTCGGAGGCACTGGAACCCATCGAGATGGACGCGTAGCCGCAGGACGGGACTTCACTCATCTGGACCAGCAGGTCGCCGGCATCAGCGGGGCTGGCGGAGATCTGATGTGGCACGACCTGACCGCTCGAGTCTGCCAGTTGGAGCTGCGCGGGAAGGCTGTCCGGCGAGAATCGTACTACGTCGGTTCTCGACCAGGATGCCGGGTTGAACACGACCAATGTGTCGCCATCGGTTTTCACTTGTTCAGCGATCGTGGCTGTCGCGTCTACTACCACCTGCCCTGCCAGCTTTTGGACGCGGGCGTAGTCGGCTATGGCATCGTTCTCGGGATCCCTAGTGATAGATCCGGGCAGAATGTCGTGCTGCTGGTTCACCAGAAGCCTGTCCCATGCCTCGCGAATGTTCTCTCGCGGGTACATAGCGCCGACGAGCACAGTTGCCATCGCGCCGTACAGTTCGGCGTCGTGGACGACGACCTCGCCCTTGCGGTTGCCGCGCTTGATGATGCCCTTGGAGGTGTACGTACCTCTGTGTAATTCCAGGTACAGTTCGTCGGACCATTCGGGGGCACGATCGGTGCCCAGTCGTTCTTCCAACTCTTCGAAGTAGCCCTGTACAGTCCCGTGCTCAATCTTTACGGGCAGGCCGAGTTTCGAAACGCGTCGTGCGCGCTCCAGCATCTGAGTCGTTGGGCCGCCGCCACCATCGCCGTATCCATATGTGAACAATATCTGGTCAGACTTGTCCTTCTGCTGGTAGTGGCCCCAGGCGCCGGCGAGCATCTCGGGACTCAGCACAGCGTTGCATGTCGTCATCCACCCGGCGCGCCCAGGAGAGCGAGCGGTGAGCTGGTGTGTCAAGACGGTGCTGCCGTCTATGCCGCGCCAGTTGAAGGAGTCGTAGGGGAGGCGGTTGAACTGGCTCCAAGACATCTTGTTGGTCAGAAAATACTTGACGCCGGAGCGACGCAGTAATTGGGGCAGAGCCCATGAGTAGCCAAAGGCGTCCATCACGACCAGCGCCTCACCCGACGACCCGAACTCCTCGCGGAAGAAGCGCAGCCCGAACGTAATCTGACGAATCAGAGATTCTCCGGAGGGCATATTGCAGTCGGGCTCGGTCCACATCGCGCCATTGACCTCCCAGCGGCCCTCGGCGATCCGTTCCTTTACAGCGGCGTACAGCTCGGGAAAGTCTTCCTTGCAGTACTCATACACCTTGGCCTGATTCTGCATGAAGGTTAGCTCTGGATAGCGATTCATGAGGTCAAGGATCGTCGCGACGGAGCGGCCTATCTTGAATCGGTTGACGTCGATTGGCCAAAACCAGGCCAGGTCGATGTGGGTCTGGCCGACGGCCAGCGCGGTGGCGCCATTTTTTGGAGGGCCGGCGGAGTATATTTCCGCGCGCAGAGTTTCCCCTGCTGCGGCTGCGGACTCGTAAAAGGCGTTGTCCAGCGGACCGCGATAGTCGACTGCGGTGATCGCTCGGTCCACCGCCGTTATGATGCGGACCTGGTCTACCGAATCGTCTCCCAGGGCCTCTGCGGCTTCGAAGGCCGTTGCCGCATCCCAGTAGAACTCTTCTGCAACATGGTCTATCACCTGAAGCTCTGTCCCGGCATCAAGGGCCGGGTACTCACGTCCAGGGCTCGGAAGCCACTCAGTCACGTCGAAGTCTGGCTTCCAGAAGAGATACAAGGCCACGACATATTCGCGGCCACCCTCTGCGCTTTCTGAGAGGGGGATATCGTAGTGGAAGGCGTCCAGCCCTTGCGCCAGGTCGCCGTCGATGTAGACCAGGGCCTCGGCGTTGAACAAGGAGTGCAGGTACCCGCCGACCCGCAGAGACAGCGAGACCGGCTTGCCGTCGAAGCGCTGTGGCACGGTAAACCGGGCGCGATACCAGGCGGGCGCGGTGGCCACGTCCCAGGACTCCAGGGCAGGCCACGCGGAGTCGTCCAAGGTAGGGTTCTGCCCATCGTCGAGGTCGCCGTCATGGGCGCGCCACGACGTGATCTTCTCACGGTCCCGTACTACGGCATGCCTCAACTCCTCGATTCTCTGGCGCAGCCTCGGGACGGTCAGCCTGAAATCGGTGTACATGCAAGTTCCTTTCGATCGACTCAAGCGTTGGCAGACAGGCTCTCACCACCGGCTTTCGTGTCTGGTAGCCTAGGGTACACGAGTGAAACGGATATGCAAGACCAGAGGTTGCGGACCGGTTGTCCTCGCTAGCGCTCGACGACGCTCGCGGCGGTTTCCCCGAATACCTCAAGGGGATGGCAAATGAACTAGGCCGACGCGCCGGGATCCAGCAAGCGCACGCTTCGGAGGGCGTAGCCGGGGCGGAGGGGCTATTGTGAGGGTCCCACCACGACACCCTGCGTCTTCAGTTCCTCGATGCGCTCTGCCGGGTATCTCAGGATGTCCCTCAGAACCTCGTCGGTGTGCTCGCCGATTGTGGGTGTCGTTCCTACGACCATCGGCGTGCGACTGAACTTGATGTATTTGCCGGAGACGTGGATTTTGCCTGCGATTGGGTCTGGTATCTCGACCAGTACCTCGCGTTCGCTGAGGTGCGGCTCGACGGCGGCTTGTGCGACGCTGTTGATAGGTGCGGCTGGAACCGAGTGGTTCGAAAGATGGTCGACGGCGTCTTTGGTCGTCCTGGTAGAAAACCACTCCGAGAGCACCGCTTCGATGGCCGCGACGTTTGCGTCCCTTGAGGCGCGCTCCTCAAAGCGCGGATCATGAAGCCACTCGGGCCGGTCCAGGGCAGCGCATACTCGGGGCCAGATGGCTTCGCTAGTCGCGTGAATCAGGGCCCAGCCGTCAGCGGTCTCATAGGCGTTGGTCAGCCCCTGCCCGTTGCCTTCCTTTTCCTGAACGGTCCCGTCTGCCAGGTAGGCTGTTATGGGTATTTCATTTGCACTGAACCCGGTGTCGGCCAGCGACACGTCAATCTGCTGTCCCTCTCCGGAGATATCTCGCTCCCGGAGCGCGGCGAGTGCGCCGATGGTGGCGTGAAGGGACGTAATTCTGTCGATGAGGGGAAAGTGGTTCTTGACCGGCGGGCCGTTCGGGGGGCCGTTCAGCGACATCATGCCGCCGAAGGCCTGGCCTATGGGGTCGAAGCCGATTCGGTCTCTGTGCGACCCGGTCTGGCCGTAGGCCGATACGTTGATCATTATGATCTTACGGTTCAACTCGTGCAGCATCTCATAGCCGAAACCCATGCGATCTATGGTCCCGGGACGGAAGTTCTGGAGGAACAGATCCGAGACCTTCACAAGGTCATACAAGATGTCCTTGCCTCGCTCGTTCCGCAGATCGATGGCCAGGCTCTTCTTGCCGGAGTTGTACTGGACCCAGTAGGCGCTCTGGCCGTTGACGATGGGGCCGTTGCCCCTGCTTTCGTCGCCCTGGAGCCCTTCGACCTTGATGACCTCAGCGCCCATGCGGGCGAACATGAGGGCGCACCGGGGACCGGCCTGGTAGCGGCCAAGGTCCAGCAGCCGGATGCCCTCGAGAGGCGTGGTCCCTGGCATCTGACTATGACCTTCCTTTGCGATCCAAGAATTCCTTGAACCCCTCAGAAATGGGGGTCGGAGTGAGGTTGCCGCTCTGCGCCTCAAGCTCGGCCCGATACATCTCCTCCCAGCTCGTGCCCATGTCTGATAGGAGCAGCTGCTTTATGCCCGCCACCATGCGCGGGTCGTTGGAGGCGATCTGCTTGGCCAGTTCCATCGCCTTGCCCATCAGGTGGTCCTTCGCAACGAGGTGGTTTAGCAGGCCCACGCGGTGGGCTTCTCGTGCCTGTACTACCCGTGCTGTAAACAGCAGTTCCTTGGCCATCGGCCAGCCTATCTGCTGGGGCAGATTCCAGGTGGAGTTGACCCGGCCATAGGATGCCGCGAGGAACCGAAAACTGGTGTTTTCGCATCCCACCCGCATGTCCATGCTCGCGGCCATTACTGCGCCACCACCATATGCCAGGCCGTTTATTGCGCCAATGGTTGGCTTGGTGCAGCTGGCGATGTGCCATCCATACGCGGCACGCGCGGGGTCTTCGGGGGGCAGGTCTGACCCTTCGGCCAGCCGGGCCATTTCATGTATGTCAGCCCCGGCCGAAAATGCCTTGTCTCCGGCGCCGGTGAAGACGAGGGCGCCTACTTTGGTGTCCGCCTCGAGCTCCGTAATCGCCTCGTCAAGTTCGCGGGTGAGGGCACGGCTGAGGGCGTTGAGCACCTTCGGGCGTTTGAGTGTGATTACACCAACGCTCTCGTCTCGCTCCACGGTGATGTTTTCGTAAGCCATGGTAGGTCGCTCCACAGGGGTATGGCCGCGCCAATATAGCAGTGGGTCTTCGGGGCGGTCAAGGCAGGCGCTCCCTTGGAGCGTGGACGCCAAGCCGTGGGGCTGTGTATGATGTCGGAGGTCAAGTAGGAGGACCTCACGTGGGCGTTAAAGAGCTATCGGAGAATCCCCGCACCGCGGGATTATCGCGAATCAAGTACCTGCAGAGCCGAGGCTCTGAGGAGCAAATGGCCGAATTTCTCAACGCTCTGTTCCCGGAAGCGTTCAAAGCCAGACACAACGGCGACTATGATACTTTTATCGAGTTCTGGTAGGGGTGGGAGGATGTGACCCTGACCGGCCAGTTCAACACCATGGAATTCCCGGACGTAGAGATTTCGTGGGCGACCCTTTCCAGTCCGCTGAGCAGAGCGCAAAGGTCGTATTGGTCACCACGGGTGGCCTATATGTCGAAGGGCAAGAACCTTTTGGTTGTGGGGAAACCTAGTACCGCCGGATACCGAGCGATGTGCGGTAGGAGGACATTCGGATTCTCCACCATGGCTACGACAACAGGCCGGCAAATCAGGACATCAACTGCGTCTATCCCCTCGGTCGGTTCAAGGAGATGGAATCGGAGGGCAAAATAGCCGAGCTTTCGGGTACCGGCTACTCCTTCATGGGGATAATCAACGACACCGAGACCTTGATCAACGAAAGTGCGCCGGAGGTCGCCCTCTTCCTGAAGTAGGATGGGGTCGACGCCGTATTCCTCGCGTCGATCTGACCGATCTGTAACCGGTCCGTTGGACTGGTAGTAAGGGCGATTGAGGCTGAAGGCATCCCGACCGTGATCACGATGATGTACAAGCAGGTTGTAGATGCTCTGTGGCATCCGCGGGTGGCCTACGCGCGCTTTTCTTTTGGTCACCCCATGGGAGAGCCCGGCAATGGTGATCAGCAACGGGTGGTTATCGAAGACGTGTTGGAACTGCTGATGATCGCCACCGAGCCTGGCACCATCGAGGCGCTGCCATACCGATGGCGTTGCGAGGACTACGCGAAGATCAGAAGAGAGCGGGGCTAGGGGTTGGGGATTGGGGCCTGATTCGGTCTCCTATTCCACTTGGGGACAAGATTGAGGTGAGGGTCCAATCGAGAACGATTCCGAGACAGCGAGCTTTGACTGGGCTCAGGCCTACGACCAAATGGCCTGGTTGCCTGGCGGCGCGCTCAATATGGCTCACGAGGCAATTGATCGCCACACCCGAGGTCGCCTCGCCCGCAAGATCGCCCTGATTTGGCTGGGTCGCAACGGCGAACGTGAAGAGTACACCTTCGCCCAAGTTCGTGAGTTGTCCAACCGATTTGCCAACGTTCTGCTGAGCCTGGGTATAGTCAAAGGTGACCGCATCGCCATTCACCTCGACCGGGTTCCCGAGAGCTACTTTGCTCTACTAGGCATCCTCAAGACCGGTGCAATTGCATGCCCTGTGTTCTCGGGTTTCAGCCCGGAGACGCTAAGGGACCGCATGAAAAAAACAGAGGCCAAGGTCCTGATTACACATCCCCAGTTGCGCCGAGGTCTCGGCGACCTTGTATACGAGCTGTTTGAGTTGCAGCATATCGTTGTTGTGAACAAAGACGGTCGATATCCAGAGCATCCGGAGACTGCCGATCTCGACTATTACGAAGAGATGTCGAAGGCATCGACGACGTTCGTAATCCTGCCGACCAGTCCCTACGACACGGCTTTGCTGCACTACACGTCCGGGGTGACCGGCGAACCCAAGGGAGTGTTGCTGCGCCACCAATCCATAGTGCAACAGGCCTTAACTGCCAGGTCGATACTCGATCTGCGGCCCGGTGATGTCTACTGGTGTACCGCCGACCCCGGCTGGTTTGTTGGCACTACATACGGGTGCCTGGCGCCCTGGGCTGTGGGCGCGACCGTGGTGGTACGCGAGGGGCTATTTGAAGCCGAGGCGTGGTACAGGCTGATACAGGAGGAGCACGTCACCGTGTGGTACAGCGCGCCGACCGCCCTGCGATTGTTGCAAACTGGGTCCCTCGATCTGCCCGCAGGATACGACCTGTCGTGTCTGCGCCTTGTGGCCAGTGTGGGTGAGGTCCTGGAAGCTGACACAGTGGAGTGGAGCGTTGGTGTTCTAGGAACGCCGATCCGTAACACCTGGCTACAGACGGAGACCGGCGCGGTCATGTGTGCCGTATACCCGTATATGGACTCGCCCCTGGGTTCGGCTGGGAAGCCTGGACCGGGGGTAGATCTGGCAGTCCTTGGCCGTGATTTCAGGCGAGTGGAGACGGGGACAACCGGGAATCTGGGGATACGCCCCGGATGGCCGGCCATGTTCCAAGGCTATTGGGGGGACGACGACGACGAGTACAACTCGCGGTTCAGAGGAGGGTGGTATGTCACTGACGACATGGCCCGAATTGACACCGACGGCTACGTATGGATTGAGCGCAGGACCGACGGCTAGACGTGGCGTGGGCGTGTGGGTTGCACCCTGAACACCTTACCCCTCGCCCTCTAGTCTCGCGGGACCAGGGGTAGGGTCACGTGTGAGGGGTACGTCGAGTCGTGGTGGATCGTCTGGAGCGCCGAGACCACGGTCCGGTCGCCACCGATTGGTCCGCCGGTGTTGGCGTTGCGGTCGAACCGCGGGAAGTTGCTGCTGGATATCTCCAGCCTGATCCGATGATCCTTCCAGAACAGATTACTGGTGGCCCACAGGTCGATGGTGTACTCGTAGACCTCGCCGGCGTTGATTGGATCGGCCGGGGTCTTGGGGACCCTGTAGCGAGCGCGTACTATGCCGTCCGTCAGGTTCCTGGCATAGCCGTCTGGACGTACATCGACCAGCTTGGCGGTGAAGTCGGTGTCCTCAGCCGAGGTGGAAGCGTACAAAGTGACCGTAATTGGACCGGTGACCTCCATATAATTCTCCAGGGGAGGTGTCGTGTAGACCAGGACATCGTGTCGCGACTCTACTGGCCGCTGGTCAAATGCCCCCGCCGGGTAGACCCCGGGATCGCTGATGATCTGGCCGCCGCGAGTGGGCACCGGGTCGATAGGATTGTAGACGTAGACATCGGAGGGCTCGCCGATGTTTGGGGTCTGCACATCCAGCCAACCATCGCCATTTAGCGAGTTGGCCCTGCCGTGACTGTGAAGGTAGTAGTTCACGGATTCGGCTCGTTCCAGTGGCCACTTATCCTCTGTGCGCCAGACATTCTCGCCCATCACGAAGATCTTGACAGGCTTTTCGTCAGCCACGCCATTGTCCTCGCCCTTGAGCCAGTAGTCATAGTAGCGCAGGATCTGCCCCTGCATATCGAGTCCAAATGACGAGGCCTGGCTGCCGAATCCACGCTCTCCCGCGACGCTTATCCCGATGCCGCCATGCACCCATGGACCGATAACCAATCTCTGGCCTCGCCTCGCATTATCTGAGCCACCCAACTCGCGCATCCTGGTGAAGTTGTTGAGAGTTCCACCGAGAAATATGTCGTACCAGCCGCCGTAATTGAAGGCCGGTACCGTTATGTCTGAGTGGGACTCCTCGATAGAGATGCGCTGCCAGTACTCGTCATACTCTGGGTGGTCGAGCCAGTCGTAGTAGTAGGGCGCCATTCCGCCCTCCAGGTCCGGGAGTTCCTTCATGGGGAGATAGCGGTACCCGGCTTCCACTTTGTCCTTGGCCTCTATCAGGATGTCGAGCTGGCGTGGTGACAAATAGAGGCGATTGGCCAGGTTGTCCCAGTTCGCGGACGTGAGATTGTCGAGTGTCCACTCCAGGTTGAATCCCAGTTGGAAAGCGCCTCCCTGCCAGGCCCAACCCTCGTAGTAATCCGACCCGGTGAGCCCTGGTGCTATGGCCGCCAGGGACGGCGGCAACGACCGTGCTGCAAGCCACTGGGTCGCACCCACGTACGAGGATCCGTACATGCCGACCTTGCCGTTACACCATGGTTGCCCTGCAACCCACTCGATCGAGTCGTAGCCGTCGTTCATTTCGTCTGTGAAGGTGTAGAACTCGCCGTCGGAGCTGAAGCGGCCGCGAATATCTTGAATTACGACTGCGTATCCGGCCATCGCGGCGCGTATTGCGTCGAGCGAATAGGTTCTGGACGACGGGGTGCTCTTGTCATAAGGGGTCCGCTGAAGAAGCGCAGGAAACCCGCCATTGGCGTCCGGGCGGAAGATATCGACGTAAGTGATCGTTCCGTCCCTCAGCATCAGTGGGCTGTTGGGTTCGAATTTTATCGAGTATGGCGCTGCCATCTCCTGCCTCTCCTTGAGTCCATTCGGTCAAGCCGTCGATAGCGGTTGCGAATCTTAGCATAGCGCTTGCACACCTACAAGGTGATTTGGACTGGGCCGCCGCCCTGTGCTAGCATCCGAGCAAGGTACGCTGCGAGTCGGGAGATCTATATCTTGAAGATAGAGGGACGGTACAGCTTCTTTTCCGGTCCCGAACTGGTATGGGCGAGACTGCTGGAGACCGAGGTACTGGCGGGGTGCATACCTGGCTGCCGGGAATTCCAAGCGGTCACCGAGGATGTCTTCCAGGTGGAGATCAACGCCGGTTTTGGCGCGATTAGCGGTACCTTTAGTGGAACGATTAAGGTGATCGAGAGGGACGCTCCGCGCTCTCTCAGGATGGTTGTAGAAGGCAAGGGCCCTGCCGGTGGACTTACAGGCGATGCGTTGCTCACGTTCCACGATGTGGGTGGCGCCGCTGAGATAGAGTTATCGGGCGATGCCCAGGCAACCGGAATACTGGCCCGGCTGGGACAGCGGCTCATGGCTCCCGCGTCCAAGGTGATGATCGACAAATTTTTTGATTGCCTTCGAGAAGAAGTCGACGCTCCCTAGGCCATGGTCAGCACTAGAGCGCTGACCAGTATTTGAATCAGCCGCTGGGTCAGCCCATGACCTATGTGCATCTGGAGTTGGTGGAGGGTATTTCGTGGTGGACCCCGAAAACAGCATCATAGACTCCCATATCCATATCTGGGCAGCCGACCAAGAGTCGTACCCTCTAGCTCTAGGCTTTGCGGACTCCGACCTCTGGATTCCTTCATACGAGCCTCAGGACCACCTGGCTATCGCTGGAGATCTGGGCATCGGCAGGATCAACTTCGTCCAGATGACCTGGTATGGTACGGACCACCGCTACATTTTGGACCAAATCGCCGCCGCCCCGGATCGGTTCGTCGGCACGGGAATCGTACCCGCCGTCACAGACATCGATGTAGGGAGTCCTGGAGACACGATGATTGCGCTGTCGAAAGGGGGGATCTATGCCTTTCGGATGCTTGGTCGTAGTTGGCACAGGCGGCCCATTAGCGACGGACCTCAATGGATGAATCACCATGGTTACGCCGAGATGTTTGAGACCGGCGCCGCGCACAACCTGGTGCTGAGTTTCCTTGCAGAGCCAAGCGACCTTTCTGAGATCGACCGGATGTGCACACTATATCCGGAGACTCCGGTGATAATTGATCACCTGTGCCGCATAGGCATCGACGGTCAATTCCCGGACGAGGATATTCGCGCGCTGTGTGATCTGTCTCGCCACCCGAATGTCTATATCAAGGTCGGGCCGTTTCAGCACTTGGGATCGAAGTTGCGGCCATACCTCGATGTACTGCCACTTGTAGAGCGGGTCATAGACGCCTACGGTCCAGGAAGATGCATGTGGGAGTCAGATAGCCCCGCACTGCGGCCTGGCAATTACGACGCTGATCCGGAACAGGATTTTGCTGCATCGTTGGCCCTGATCCGCGACCATGCAGATTTTCTGGCCGCCTCTGACAAACACCAACTTCTTCAGGGCACAGCAGAGCGCCTATTTTTTGAGCGGTAGCTTGCTAATTTTCAAGGTATGGCTCTTCCCAGTTGGCGCTGACATCGCACTGCTGTTCGACTGGGTCCTGATACCAGCCTGTCTTCAATCCACGCTCCCTTCCAATAGCAGCAACAGTAGCAACGGCCAGGCCCGTTACTACACGAGCATCAGATGCTTCAGCCTGCTCACAACGAGTTGTTCAGGAACCAGCGTAGGGTAGAGTCGAAGGCGCCGGGGACCTCCTGGTGTGGCCAGTGACCGGCACCTTCCAACTCGGTGATACGTGATCCTGGCCGCGCTTCTCTGAGCGCAACAGCGGCGTCGTGGGCCAGAACCGCACTAGCGCGTCCACGCAGGATCAGGGTGGGGCACCGGAGTTTGGACCACTCCTGTTGCAGGTCTTCTCGAATATGCACCTCAAGTACCGCCGGGTCCGCTTTGAGCACCCACCTATCACCCGGCAGCTTGGTAGTGAGGTGGGTTGCTTGATGCTCAATGACCGCGTTTGTGGCGTATGGCTGTAGAGTGCTGAGGTAGTCAATCACCTCTGCGAGCGACCGCCAGCCGACCGCGGAGGCGTGCTCAAGCTCCCCATGGCTGTTGGCGGCAATGTCACTGTCCACCGCAACCAAAGCTGCTATTCTGTCCGGACTTGCGGAGGCGAATGCTGTTGCCACCTTGCCGCCGTAGGAGTGCCCGACGAGTACCACGTCTCTTAGATCAAGCTCACGAAGGAGGCGACCAATGTCGCTTGAAAAATCGGCCTGCGAGTACGCCCCCTCCGCCGATCGATCACTATCACCATGTCCTCGCAGATCGAGTGCTATAACACGATAGTGGTCCGCCAACCGGTCAGCCGCGCCACTCCAGTTTGCTGCGCAGTCCTGGAGTCCGTGTAATAGCACCAGGGTCGTGTCATCGGCGGTTCCCCGGTCTGTGTAGTGAAGCCTTGGTGTGGTCTCGTTCAGATAGCCGTCTCGATTCATGCAGTCGTAGCCTCTCTGGTCCCTTTACGTGCCCATTGTTTGGCATTAGTATATCCCGCATGCGCGCTCTATACGCCTTTCTTCACGCGCAACTCCCATTCCACGGTTGGCTGATAATCGCCGTCACGTTTCTTGCCTCGGCCCTTTCTATAGGGCCAGGCTATGCGTTTGGGCTGTTCATCGACCCGCTTCGGGACGCCTTTGGTTGGCAGCGGACAGCGGTGAGTGCATCCCTGTCCTTTGCAGCCGTAGGCAGCCTTACCTCGCCACTGCTTGGACGGTTCATGGACCGGTTCGGCACGCGGCCCCTGATGGCCGTGTCCCTCGTGATCATGGGCACGAGTTTCCTGATGCGTCCGCTGATGACTGAACTGTGGCACTGGTACGCCCTGAGCCTTCTTCAGTACCTGGCGTTCTCCGGTTCGGCAGGACTCCCGGCGGGACGGCTAGTCGGCATTTGGTTCGCGAAATCGCGAGGCCGCGTGATGGGAATCACCACCATGGGCAACAATTTCGGCGGGTTCATTGTGCCGCTGATTACGGGTTTCCTACTTGCCTCGGGCAACTGGGAGGCTGCGTTCTTGCTCTTGGCCGGGCTCACCTACTTGGTCGCGTTGCTATCCATACTGGTGATCAGAGAGAGGCCGGACCGAGGACAGGTGCTGGAAGGACAAGGGGACGCTGGCGCGAAACCGCCTGAGCTTGACGGTTGGACGGTACGAGAGGCGCTGCACAGCCGGACTTTCTACACGATTGGAGTGGCCCTGAGCCTAGGTGCGTTCACGTACAGCGCCGTGCTGCCTCAGATCAGTGACCACCTTGTCTCTCAGGGTATGTCGCGCACAACAGTGCCTTTTGCCATTAGCCTCCTTGCGACGTTTGGCATGATAGGCAAACTCAGCTTTGGATACCTGTCGGAGCGGTTCACGGCCCGCCGGATGCTGATGGTGAGCCTTTCTGGGCAGATAGTATTCATAGCGATGATCGTACGATTTCCCACAGAGCCTATGGCCTGGCTGGCGGCCCCGGCTTTTGGACTGTTCATGGGGGCTTTCGGGGCGCTGGTACCCCTGCTGGTCCAGGAGACCTTTGGACTGCGTAACTTCGGCACTATTTCGGGGCTGATTTCGACGGCGTCGGTAGTCCCATTCTTCGTCGGCCCCCTGTTGGCGGGCAGTTCCTTCGATATCGCGGACAGCTACGGCCCAGGCTTCCTGATCGTCGCCGCCATGTTCGCGTTGGCCATAGCAACACTGTCCCAGGGTGGCACAGTGCCCGGCGCCATTCTGGGGCGGAGTTCGGTTACCTACGATGACGAAAGGGCATGATTACAATGGCGAGGAGTTCGCCATTTGTGAGAGACTCGCTCGCATAACTGGGAATTTTTCTCACCTGCTCTTGAGGAAGGTCAAACACGACAAGGAGACAGTATGAGCGTAATTGACGCTGAGGCTCTTCACAGGCTGGGTAAGGGTGAGTCGATCGAATCGGTGCGCGCCTTTGCAGGAATTTCAGCGGACGAGTTCGAAGAATGGTGGAACGGACAGCTCTCGTCGAGGGTACCGGACATGGCCGGCACTCGGCGAGTCGAGGGCGCTGCAAGTGTCGAGATATTCAGGGACCAGTGGGGTATACCTCACGTGTTCGCCGACTCCGACGACGACCTGTTCTTCGGTTACGGGTTCGCCATGGGACAAGACCGCTTGTGGCAGCTAGACTACCTTCGTCGCAAGGCACACGGTAGGCTCTCGGAGATTCTCGGACCGGACGGCCTAGAGCTCGACATTGTCGCTCGCACTGTGGGTATCAACCGCATCGCGGCCGAGGAGTTCCAGCGGCTGCCAGACGGGACATCTCGTCGTCTCCAGGCGTTCTCTCGCGGGATCAACGCAGCGATGGACGAGGCATCGGACCACCTCCCCATAGAATTTGACCTGCTAGACTATAGACCCGAGCCTTGGGCGCCTGTTGACTCCATCGCCATCTGGGCAGAGTTTCGTTGGTACCTGACCGGTCGTCTGCCAGTCATCATCTATCCCGAGATGGCCTTACGGGCCCTGGGAGATGGCCCGCTTTACAAAGCGTTCCTGACTGGTGAGGCCGAGGACGAAAGTATTCTTCCGCCGGGCTCGTATGAACCTCGCCGCAACGGGGCCGATCCCGTCGGAGTGGTTGTTAGCGACCCCGACGAGGGGCTCGGGAGCAACAACTGGGTTATCGACGGCAAGTTGTCGGCGTCTGGCAAGCCGATTGTCGCATCCGATCCGCACATTGCGTTTGCGAGCGTGTCCTGCTGGTACGAGGCGCACCTGTCGGGCGGCGACGTCAATGCGGTGGGCTCAGGTTACGCCGGTGTTCCAGGTCTGATGTTCGGACGGAACGAGCGAGTCGCCTGGGGCCTCACCAATAATATCTGCGCCCAGCGCGACCTGTACCAGGAACGGGAGGACCCTGCCCATCCTGGATGTTTTCAATATAACGGTAAGTGGGACAAATGGACGGAGATAGAGGAACAGATCGAGGTCCGCGGAGCGGACTCGGTGGTGAAGACGGTACGCGTATCGAGAAACGGCCCGATCGTCGACGAACTGCTGCCCGATCAGGCGAATGATACCGGTCCGGTAGCGTTCCGGTGGATGGGGCACGAGCCTTGCGACGAGATTACTGGAATGCTGGACATGGCAGTTTCCAGCAGTGTCGATGAGTTCCGCGAGGCGATGCAGGACTGGGTCGTGCCGACACTGAGCATTGGATTCGCTGATGTCGACGGCCACATCGGCTACCAGTCGGTAGGCCGCCTCCCCATCAAAGAGAATTGGGGGCGCGGCTATAGACCAGGGTGGGACCCGGCCCACCAGTGGCGCGAGTCTATCCCCTACGATGCTATGCCGTCCGTGTCGGACCCGGTTGAGGGCTGGGTACGCTCCGCCAACAATCGTACCGCGCCAGAGGACTTTCCGTATCCACTTTCTGGGGTATGGAGCAGCGGGTACCGGGCGAAACGTGTTCGCAACATGATTGAGGCGGGGACGGCGCACACCCGCGAGGACCTGTCTCGCATGCAGCTCGACACGTTGTCGCTGCGGGCCGTTGATAGCGTGCCTGGATTGCTGGGGTTGCTCCATGACTCCGACGACCCACGAATTGTCGAGGCTCTGGTGATCCTGGCCTCTTGGGACCGTCGCATGGAGCCGGATAGTATCGGCGCCTCCATCTTCGAACTGTTTTTTGACGCATGGGTGCGTGAAGTTGCAGGAGCAAGATTCGAAGGTGATGCCGTCGGGCTCCTGGCCAGCGCCACCAGCGGCCTATCGACCGAGCTTTTGTCGATAGACCAGCACGGCTGGTTTGCAAATGAGGACCGTGTCGTGGCGGCCGGCAGGGCGATGACCAAGACCCTCGATGCGCTGACGAAGCGACTGGGTCCCGATATGTTGAATTGGCAGTGGGGAAACATGCACAAGGTTGCCCTGAATCACACACTTTCGGGCCGTGGAGAAATCTTCGCAACGTTGGATCGTGGCGGTGATCCGGTTGGCGGTTCGGGCATCACCGTCTGCAACACCGGTTTCGACCCGAACTACCTTGCAGGTATGGGCGCTAACTACAGGCTAAATGCCGACCTGGCCGACCCGAAGGGCCTGTGGGCGGTCGACGCGGCAGGTCAGTCTGGCCATCCTGGTAGCCCTAATTACTGCGACCAGCTGTCAAGCTGGCTCGTGGCCGATCTGCACTACTTGCCACTGGACCGGGCCGGTGTAGTGGCCGGGGCGAGAGACAGCCTTCGGCTGTTTTCGTAGGGCGCAATTGTCCATGGGAGTCCGGTGGCTGGACCCGTGGTAGAGTGGTCCCACGCGAGGATGGACCGTTAGCAGGCTGTCTGCGATGAGAATGGAGGCTCAACACGGTGTTCTGTTCGAATTGCGGAGTCCCTAACGATGACGGGGCGTTGTTCTGCGCCAACTGTGGTCAGCCGATAGCGAACACATCGACTACCGTGAATCCCGGGTATACGCTCGCGACGAGGCCATCTCGTCTGGGCGCGAAGTTGATCGATATTGCGGTGTGGGTTGGCGCAGGCATCGTCGTGGCCATCGTCTTCGCTGCCAGTACTCTGCTGGGCTTTCTGTCGCTGTTGGTGGCGGGTGTTGGGATACCGATTGTCCAGATCGCTCTTCTAGCCAGGGACGGGCAGACCATCGGCAAGAAAATTGTAGATATCCGCATAGTCAGTGTCGAGACTGGAGAAAATGCTGGCTTTGGTACAAATGTAGTCATGCGAGCATGGGTCAATGCCCTGCTCGGCATAATACCTCTCTACGCGTTTGTCGACATACTGTTCATTTTTCGTGATGACCAGAGGTGCATCCACGACCTGATAGCGGGTACACACGTGGTGGAGTAGAATCGAAAAATCGCTTTGAAGGAGTGGACACGAACATGAAGATCGGCGTACTCGGTGTCGGCGCAATTGGCGGAATAATCGGCGGCTACCTGGCCAGAGCGAATCACGACGTGACGCTCATTGACCAGTGGCCGGCCAATGTCGAGCATATCAAGGCGAATGGTATTACCGTGACGACATTTGACCAGGGGCCCTTCACGGCCCAGGCTGACGCCCTGCACCTGGGCGAGGTCGCTGCTGCCCGGCCATCATTTGACGTCGTCGTGCTCTCGATGAAGTCCTATGACACCCTGTGGGCCTCCAAGTTCATTGAGCCATATCTCGCTCCAGGTGGCTACGTCATGTCGGCCCAGAACTCCATCAACGAGGACGCTATAGCCAGCGTATTAGGCTGGTCAAGGGTCACGGGCTGTGTCGTCACGCTCGGTGCGGCGATGTATGAGCCGGGCAGGCCTGAGCGCACCAGCGCCTCCGACCGCCCAGCCTTCGCCCTGGGTGAGCCGTCCGGCCAGACCAGCCCTCGGTTGGAGACGATGGCTGAAGTGATGGGCGACGCAGGTGTAACGAGAATCACGAATAACCTATGGGGTGATCGCTGGTCCAAGCTGGCCATTAACTGTATGAGCAACGCCCTTGCTGCCATCACCGGGTTAAGGTCAGCCGAGTTGCGCGAGAACTCCGAGGTTCGTGGCGTATCTATAGCTATCGCGGTTGAGTTGTTGGCCGTCGCCGGTGGACTGGGTGTGGGAGTCGAGCCCATCAGTGGTGTCTCCGCAGAGATGTTTTTGGCGGCGGCAACCGACGGAGGCGTCCGTGAAGAGGTAGAGCAGCAAATGATCGAGTCCGGCAAGACTATCGGTAGTGGTCGTCCATCCCTGGCGCAGGACATAGTGAAGGGACGGAAGACCGAGGCCGAGCACCTCAACGGCTACGTGGTCCGAAGGGCCCTTGAGGTCGGTGTCCGCACACCCGTCAACAGGTCGATAGTGGACCTGATAGGCCGCATCGAGACGGGTGATATCGAGGCGTCACTATCCAATCTCAAGTATATCGATCACTAGGTCGAGCCGGGCCTCCTCTTTCTTGGAGAGAGAGGATCGAGGTGAGGGTGATCTTCGTCGGGTGCTAGTAGTTACCCGGACGACTAGCCCTGAGCAGTATGATAAATTCTGCGGCATTCGGGATCCAGGGGAGGGGACTATGAGTAGATTCAAAGAGGCCAGGGACAAGGGTGTCCGGTATCTCATGCAGCACATCCACAATGATGGTAGCTTTGGTGACCCGACCCTGGGCGTGACGGAATATTACAAGGTTCCGGCCGCGCTCCTTGTGGCGGGTGAGTCCGCCGCCGCCAGTCGTCTGCTGAGCTGGATCAGAGAGAATGGGCTTACCCCGGACGGCGACTTCGGTCCGCGGCCTGCCAGCGAGCTGGACAGCTACTACTACATCTACCACAATGCCTGGGTCATCAAGGCTGCCCAGCGCATGGGTCAGTTCGATCTGTCGCAGCGGGGCATGGAGTTCATCATGGATTTTTGGGACCCCGAGAGCGGCGGTTTCTACTCGAGTCCAACCGAGCGTGAGATGGACACGAAGGAGGACCTGTGGGTGGTGGCCGGCGCGGGCTGGTGCGCGATCTACACGGGCATGCTGGACGTGGCCGAGGGTGTGGGCAATTGGATGAGAAGGATGATGGACGCCCAGCCCAACTATCCTGAGGAGATGTACACGGTATACAGCCAAAAGACAGGACTGATCACCGAGGTGTTGGACTGCGACGACTTCAGGTACGTACTTACCCGCGACGAGTCACGCGACCAGTCATTCTTCCATCCGGGCATCGCGGCAGGGTTCCTCACACGACTTTACAAGGCGACGGGCGAGCCGGAGTGGCTCTCACTGGCCAGGGAGTACATGCGCTTCGCCGATCACGTCGATGACTACCACTTCAGTCTTTTGCGTGCGGGCAAATTGGGGTGGGCGGCGTCGATAATGTACACGCTGACCGGTGAGCAGAAGTATCGCGACATGGCGATTAGGGTCGGGGACAACCTCATTGAGACGCAAACAGACGAGGGGTTCTGGGAAACCAAACTTGGCAACGGAGTGCCAGGCAACGATGCTACCGCAGAGTTGATTGTATGGCTCGACGAAGTCTACCAGGCGGTGGGCGAGGGCTAGACCGCAGGCGGGTTACGGGCCTTCGAGAGGCTCAGGCTGAGCGGTAAATCAGGGTGTATTCGCGAATGGTTGGCCGCCCCGTCCCTTCATGGTGGGCCGTCCACTCGCTCACGGTGAGCCACCTCGTTCGCTTATGGTGAGCTTGTCGAACCATACTGTCCGGCCCTATTGGCCCTCAGAGGGCTCCGACTGGGGGGCGGCTGAGGTTTCCAGGACTGTCTTGGCTTGCTCCACTATTTGCTGGTACTCGCCAAGGACCGTCTTGCTAGTCAGGACCGTTGGACGAGACGTGTCACGGTAATCGGGTCGCAGTTCCAGTCGTCCCAGAAATGGTAGGTCAAGCTCCGAAGCAAGCTCCTCGCCTGCGCCACTGCCGAACATTTCGCCAGAGAAATTCTCGACGATCCCAAGTACGTTCACCTTCAACGTCTTTATCATGTTGATGGAGCGCAGGGCGTCCACCTTGGACAGTTCCTGAGGTGTGGTAACCACCACGAAACCATCGAGGGTCAGGGTTTGCATGGCCGTAAGCGGTGAGTCCGATGTGCCCGGGGGCAGGTCTACGATCAGGTAGTCCAACTCGCCCCAGTCCGTGGACTGCAGAAGCTGGTTGATGGCGTTGTGTACCATCGGACCGCGCCAGATGATGGCCTCTTCTTCGTCTTTTTGGAAGAAGCCCATCGACATTATTCGGACGCCGAAGCGTTCCGGCGGGTACATCTTCTTGTCTTCGTTGACGGTCGGAGGCTCAGAGACCTTCATCGCCCGGACTACATTGGGGCAGTCGATGTCGACGTCCAGGATGCCGACTCTCGCGCCTTCCTGTGCCAACGTAACGGCCAGATTGACGGCGACGGTCGTCTTGCCGACCCCGCCCTTACCGCTGTACACGCCAATGGTCCGTTTGACCCCTGCAAGGCTGTCCGTGATGGCGCGCTTCTCCTCGAAGGAGCGCTTCATCTGCTGGATTCTGGCGCGGGCCTGTGCGGCCTGAGGGTGGGCGGGCTGAGGTTGGGTCAAAGAGTCAGGCTCCGTAGGTCCGGCTACTCTGGCAAACCAGAAAAAGCCGGGGGTTTCCGATCGTTTATCGCAGCGAGGGGGCTGGTAATCAACGACGCTTGGGGGCCACAGGCCCGAAATGAAAGCTAATCTAGGCCTAACTGGGCCTTGCCGTCCTCGGTAATCATGTCCGGGGACCAGGGCGGCTCATACACCATCTCAACCTCCACGTCTTCAACGCCTTCCATCTCCGCTATTCGCCACTCGGCCTGCTGCGCGATGTATGGGCCCATGCCGCAACCTGCGAAGGTGAGGGTCATTTTGACGGATACGTCTCCGTCGTCGACATTACAGTCATAGACGAGCCCAAGGTCAACAACGTTGACTGGGATCTCTGGGTCGTATACATCTTTCAGCGCCTCAAGCACGGTATCCTGGGTCAAGGTCGCCGTCTCGGCCATCGGACACTCTCCATCCGCAGTAGTCGGCTACGGTGCCGTTAGAATCATTCTATCTGGCGTTGGAAGCGCATGTCAATTTAGACTATGTTTGCACGTATTGCTGTTTTAAATCCCCACCATCGCACAATCCAAGTGTCACTTGCTCTGCATCCGTTGAGGGCTCCCGTCGGCTCGAGGTGTTCCTATGGTCGTGGCGGTCCGGGAGTGTGAGAGTGTGATCCATCGCTGCCAGTGTTTGCCGTTCCGGACACGACATCCGCCTCGATACCCCTCAGAGCTCCTACGGCAAAATCTCAGGGACTTCGTACTCTGCGATCAACTCTTTGAAGGCCGCCACGTTCTCGTCGACGATGTGTTGCAGGTCGTCGGCCTGTGCATCCAGGCGCTCGTTCAAGGACGCGAACACGTCACGGGACGGTTTGGTAGGAGCCCAGTCTGCGCTGGCGACGACACCCATCAGTTCCTTGAGTTTCGCGTAGAGACCCAGAGGAATTCCGCGTGGCTGCGCACCCGCGGACCTGAATGGCACCAACTCGTTCTCCACCTCGCCTAGCTTCTCTGCGATATCCGATGCGGCCTCCGTGAGTCTAGCCTCAGCCGCATGACCCTTCGCCCGCGTAGCCCACTGCTGGGCTTGGTCGCGCAGACAGCGGATTCGGACAACCTGGTCATGGGTTTCTGAATATCGGTCGCGGATCGCGATTTGGAGTGCAAACTGTGCGTCAAGATCCGCCTGACTGACATTCGATCTGGGGTCTGCGGCTATCTCGAAGGATGCCTTGAGAGTATTGCCACCGGTCGTAAGCTCGATCGTGTAGGTGCCGGGAGGCGCCAGAGGGCCGGTGTTTATTGCTCCGAACGGAGAAACACCACCTGCGACATCCCCAAGCTCCTTACCTTTCGGATATCGAGTATCCCACTGGAACCGGTTCATGCCCTGGTGTGCATTGAGCCGGTCTTCGCCTTGTAATTCGTTGGAGTAGGTCCTGATGGCTGCGCCCGATGGTGCGCGAAGGGTTATCGCTACTTCGACCTTCGGATCGTCGGCGAGGTGATAGGAAACGGTAACGCCTTCCGGAGAGTTCGCACCTGCGTTCAGGTAAATGCGTTTTCTGCCGCCGCTAGGCGTCTCCACCTGGCGGTAAGTCATCGGCGAGCCTAGAATGTCGGACATGTACTGCTTTCCGATGGTGTCGTCCATAATCGAGCCGGCCTGCCCGAGTAGTCGGATGTATCGTCTGGGCTTGACCAGATGGGCTGGCGCGGACAGCGCGTCCTCGGTCATCTCGCGCAGTGGAGATAGGTCGTCGAGGATCCAGAACGCACGTCCATGGGTGCCCGCTATTAGATCGCCATCTTTGATTTGCAGATCGTAGATGGGCACTACGGGCAAGTTGGTTTGCAGTGCGTCCCAGTTCTCCCCGGCGTCGAGGGCCACGTACACGCCTGTCTCGGTCCCGGCGTAGAGCAGGCCCGGCCTCTCCGGATCCTCCCTGACCACCCGCGTGAAGTCATCCTCGGGAATGCCAGTGGTGATCTGGAGCCACGTGTCGCCGTAGTCCTGCGTCTTGAAGATGAAGGGCCGGTTATCGTCCAGCTTGTACCGCGTGGCGGCCACATACGTTGTTGCCGGATAGTGGGACGACGGCTCGATGCAGGACACCAGCGCCCACTCCGGCAACCCCGGTGGCGTCACGTTCGCCCAGGACACGCCACCATCCCGTGACAGGTGGACCAAGCCGTCATCGCTCCCTGCCCACAGCACGCCCTGCTCGTGGGGCGACTCAGCGAAGGCGTAGACGGTGCAGTACATCTCCGCCCAGGGACCCTCCGATGTTATTGGGCCCGATAGTTGCTGTTTTGACCGGTCGTCGCGCGTCAGGTCTGGGCTCACCGGATCCCACGAGGTGCCCTCGTCCTGCGACCGGAAGACGATATTGCCACCGATATAGAGGGTGTCGGGGTCGTGGGGAGAGATTACTATGGGGAACTCCCATGCGAAGCGATACTTAAAGTCGGCGGGGGCGGTGTTCTGGTTGTACTCTGGCCAGGGCATGATGACCCGAACCTGTCCGGTCATGTGGTCGTAGCGCTGCAGCGTTCCTCCTGGATATGAGGAGTAGACTATATTGGAGTCGCCGGGCTTGACCGCGATCTTGCCCGACTCCGACAGGCCAACCGTGTACGTGTCCTCCCACAACAACGCTCCCTTGAAGGAACGAGTCGGTACGGACAACGCGGAGTTGTCCTGCTGCGTGCCGTACACCCTGTACGGGAACTGGTCGTCTGTGGCGACGTGGTAGATTTCGGACGTGGGCTGGTTGTAGATACTCGACCAGGTCTCTGCGCCGTTATAGGTGACACATGCGCCGCCGTCGTTGCCATTGATCATTCTGAGAGGATTATGAGGGTCGATCCACAGGTCGTGGTTGTCGCCGTGGGGCGTCGTGATCTTCTCGAATGTGCGCCCGCCGTTGGTGGACTTGAGGGACTGCGCCGCCAGCACCCATACTGTTTCGGAGTCTGTGGGGTCGGCGAAGACGTGGGTGTAGTACCAGGGTCTCGATCGTACGTCTTCGGTGTCGTTGAGCTTCTCAAAGGTTTCCCCGCAGTCGTCGGAGCGGAATAGGCCGCCGTGTTCGGCTTCGATCAGCACCCAGATGCGCCCAGACTTTGCAGCGGAGGCTGCCACGCCCATGCGTCCTTTCAGTCCATCGGGCAGTCCCGGGTTGTCGGAAATCTCGGTCCAGGTTTCGCCGCCGTTGTCTGACCTGTAGACCCCGGAGTCGGGACCGCCGCTGCTCATGTCCCAGAAGGAACGTTTGCCCTGCCATAGGGTCGCATAGAGTCGTCGGGGATTTGTTGGGTCGATGACGAGATCGGCGGCCCCTGCCACATCGCTCTTGTAGAGCACGCGCTCCCAGTTCGCGCCGCCGTTTTTGCTACGGAAGACCCCTCGCTCCTCGTTGGCCCCGAAAGCGTGCCCCAGCGCGGCGACGTATACAACATCAGGATTTGAAGGGTGCACCCTGACGCGAGAGATGTGGCGTGTGTCCTTGAGCCCAAGGTTTTTCCACGTCGCACCGCCGTCGTTGGAGCGGTACACGCCGTCTCCATGGGTCACGTCGACCCGGATGCATGCTTCGCCGGTGCCAGCGTAGATGACGTTGGGGTCGGATTCGGCCACCGCAATGGCGCCCACAGAGGCGGTGGTAAAGTCGCCGTCCGAGACGTTCTCCCAGTACGTGCCGCCGTCGGTGGACTTCCAGACGCCCCCGGCGCACGCACCGAAGTAGAAGACGTTTTGGTCTGATGGGTGTCCGGCTACTGCCACGACGCGCCCACCTCGGAAAGGCCCGATGTTCCGCCAGTTCATGATGCCGCCGAGAACGTCCACGCTGGCCATTTTGCAGTTCACTCCGCTGAGATTCCCCTTCCTCTCAATCCCGAGGGAGAGGAACAAGGTGAGGGTTCCACGCCGCCGCTGGCAGTGTAGCTCAGAAGGCGATCAATGCAAAGGGGTGAGGCGTGTTACAGGGCACGCGGATGCGCATATGTAGGTGGTGCATCTGGCCGGTGGTTCGACAGGCTCACCATAAGCGGGACCTCTTCCTAGGGCGTCCCTGACTTGCACTTCGGCCCTTTCTTGATATGGGAAGAAGGGGTGTGCAGAGCAGCGGGAGTCCCTATGCCGGAGGTATCACAGGGCGCCACTCACAAGGGTTATTCCTCTCTTAATCGAGGAGATGGGGAGTGCAGAGAGGCGATAGCCCCCTATCCCGGGAGTGTGAGGGTGTCCCTCACAGACAACATCAATATTTCTCTTTTTTTCTGCTGGGGAGGGGTCGCGTGATAGCGTGACCAGGTCAGCAGTCCTCCTACATCCCGAGGGCGTCGAAACTGGCCGCCATAACGCTGGTGGAGTCGATCTCGTATTCACGGTACAGGTCCTCGGGCGTACCCGACTGGCCGTATCGTGTCACACCGAGCGGGAAGGTGGGTGCCGTAAGTGCCGCTCCCAGCCATGCCAATGTCTGCGGATGGCCGTCGAGTACGGTCACGATGGGAACGTGGCGCTCTTCAGGTGAGAGCACGCCGTCCAGGAATGGCTTGTCCCGGTGCCCGGTGTTCATGGACTGGTGGACCGAGCCCTGGAAGCTGCTGTACAGGGGACCCGGCCCGGTGACGTTGATTATGTTTGCAAATACACCCTCTTCAAGGAGCTGGTTGCTGGCGTCGATTGCCCCAGGAACCATCGCGCCGCAGGCGAACACGTTTACCACATTCTCGCCGGGAAGGTAGCCGTCCTCACCACTGCGATCGACCAGCCTGTATGCCCCGGCGATAACTTGTTGCCGTAGTTGCTCGAGGGCGGCCGGATTGGATGGCGCCGTGAACAAGGACTGGTCGGCTGGCTTCGTGGTCAGACGCAGATATGTTGACTCGACCCTTGTTCGGATCTTGTCCAGCGCCGACAGGAGTATCCACTCAAGCTCCTGGCCAAAGCAGGGCTCGTAGTAGGCCAGGTCGGGCAGCCCGATGCCGATGGAGGGTGTGATTACCGACTGGTGTGAACCACCCTCGGGGCCGAGCGTGACACCAGAAGGGGTGCCGACGACGATGTATCGCGCGCCCGAATAGACGCTGACCATGAACGCGTCGAGGCCGCGGCGAACGAATGGGTCGTAGACCGTGCCGATCGGGAAGAGCAGTTCGCCTGTCATCTCGAAGGTGAGCCCGAGTTGACCCAGGCATGTGAACAGGTTGTTTTCTGAGATGCCCAACTCGATGTGCTGACCCTGATCGGACTCGACCCACTGGAGTGATCGGGCCTCGCTCTCCTCCGGGACATCTTCCTGCGCGGATTTTCCATAAATGCCGACGCGGTTGATCCAGCCTCCCAAATTCGTGGAACTTGCAACGTCCGGGCTCGTTGTGACCAGCCTCTCGCGGAGTTCGGGATGGTTGCGTGAAATCTCGGTAAGGACCTGTCCGAATATCTGCTGAGCGGACGCATCCCCCCTGTACGTTCGACCGAAGCTGGCGGGGATTTCAATCTTGGGGGGAGCGCCGTTCTGGCGCTTTTGCAGATGCAGCCGGTAGCCGGTATCAAGGCACAGACGTCCGGCTGCGGTGTCGGACCCGAGCCTGGCTGAAATCTCGGTCTCGCCGATGCCCAGGGTTTCACGGACCTCGGCCATCTGCTGCTCACTAAGGTTGGCGGAGTGGTTTTGCGGGTCTCCGACAATCGGTAGCATCCATCCCTTCAGCGTATAGGCGAACATGACGGTGGGGCCAGTCGCCTGATCAGCCTTCCCGAAGGCCTCACGGAGCATGGCGAAGTCGTGGCCACCGAGGTTCCTCAGGAGGGATTGCAGCTCGTTGTCGTCCCACTGGCCGATGAATTCGGCCATGTCAGTGGGGTGCGCACTTGTGCGAGGCAACCACTCTCGCAGCGTGGCGGCGTTAACCCGGAGCAGTCTCTGATACATCTCGTTAGACATGCCGTCGATGCTGTCACGAAGCAGATCTCCCCGAGGCAGCTCATAGGCCGCCTGGAGTTTCTTCCCATATTTGGCGTCGATCACGTTCCAGCCGTTGGCGTCGAACATTTGTCTCCAGACATCTGCCCTGATACCTGGGATAATCCTGTCGAGGCTCTGGCGATTGAGGTCGACGACCCACAGGGCATTCTCAAGGCCTTCCAGGGCGGGGTCGGCTATGCCTTCCCAGACTACCCCCTCGTCAAGTTCGGCGTCTCCGACGAGGCTGATAAAGCGACGACCGACGCCACTGTCCTTGTTGAGGTGGTTGCGCACGTACTCCTCGGCCAGCCATGCGAAGTTGGGTGCAACAGCCCCAATTCCGACCGGGCCCGTCGAGAAGTCGACGCCGTCCGGGTCCTTGGTTCGACTGGGGTAGGCCTGCAGCCCGTGGAACTCCCTGAGTGTGGTCAGATACTCGGCATCCAGGTTGCCGAGGAGGTACTGGATGGCGTGGAACACCGGTGAGGCATGGGGCTTGACGGAGATTCGGTCGCCCGCGCGCATGTACTCGAAGTACAGGTAAGTCATGATGGTGACGACGGAGGAGCTCGAGGCCTGATGGCCTCCTACCTTGACTCCGCCGGGGCTCTTCCGGATGCGGTTGGCGTGGTCCACCATGTTGATGGACAGCCACAAGACACGCTTCTGAATTTCGTGCAGCAGGTCGTCACGTTCGCCGACGGAGCTGGCATCCGGTATCAAGTCTGTCGCCATCTCGTCCTCCGCGAAATTACGCAGTATCGGGGTGACGACAGTATATCATTGCGCCGCCGAAAAACCGGAACAGATTTTAGGTGCTGGGACCGAGATTATGGGACCCGGACTCAGAGCCCGACACCCTGAAACCAACACCCAAAACCTTCCCTGTCAAGGGACGACGCCCCCTGGCGTAGGTGATGACACCGTTCAACGGGCTGCGGTTTGTAACGGGGGAGTAGGCGATATGAGGGTCTCCAACGCCGTCAATCTTTAACGATACGAGCCGCCCGAGGTCTTTCGCAGGCGACTCGACGACGGTCTCAACCTGGCACTCCGAGCCCATCTAGATGGGCTCGGAGTAGGCAATCCACGGGTTGCCGTTGGCGTCTATGGCGATCGATGTAATTTTGCGGGCGCTGATGAACCCGAATGCCAGATTGTCGAGAGTGCCTACTTCCAGGATGGTCCAGTCGGTCTCGCCATGTGCCTTGGTCGCGTACTTGACTATGCGTCTGGGGAGTGAATTTTTCTCAAAGTAGCTGACGTGGAAGCGCCCGTCGGCGTCTATGATTAGCGAGGGAAATAGCCCCGTCTCGCCGTCGGTATCGATATGTGCGATGTCCCATCCAGCGTTGCGGCGACTGGTCAGCGCTAGATCTTTGCTGCCCTAGTCGTAGTAGGTGGTGTGCGTGGTGCCATCGGGGTCTACGGCGATGGCCGGTTTTGTGCCGGTGTCGATCTCCTGTGTTTGCCAGGTTAGAGGAACCGGTCCGGAAGGCGCAGTGCCGCCGGACGTGGTCTGATCGGTCGGTGCTGTCGTGGAGGGAGCACTTACAGCCACTGTTGGGGACGGTTGGGTTGTGCCGGCTGTATCGGTGGACGGCTCGGTTTTTGCAGTCGCGGTAGGTTGTGGAACTACGGTTGTAGCGACCTCTGTCGGTGCAGGCAGGGATGTCGCTGTCGGCGCGGCAGCCGGGGGGTCGCTGCCACAAGCCCTCGACGACTTTCGTGGAATCGTATGGGGATTTCGAGCGGGTGGGCTTGATGCCAACCTGTCGAAGGGATTTTATTTGGCTACTTTCCCAGGTAGTCGGCGGCCCAGCCAAGGCCCTCCGCGGTGGTGGTGGTCGGCTTGTACTCGCACCCGACCCATCCCTGGTAACCCATCTCGTCGATGGCTTTCAGGACGAAGGGGTAGTTGATCTCGCCGGTGCCGGGCTCGTTGCGGCCTGGCGTGTCGGCGATTTGGATGTGCGAAATCGAGTCGAGGTTGGTCTGCATTGTGGGCACCAGATCGCCCTCCATGACCTGCATGTGGTAGACGTCGTACTGCAGATACAGATTGGAGACGGTGGCCTCCGCGATTATATCGAGGGCGTGTTTGGTGTCTCGCAGGTAGAAACCCGCGATGTCCCGCTGATTGATGGGCTCAATCAGGAGGCGTACACCCGCGTCCTCGAGTCGTTTGGCCGCGAATCTCAGGTTGGAGACGAATGTCTCGCGAAGCGTCTCAGTGGTGGCGTCTGTCGGGGCGATACCGGCAAGGCAGTTGACCTGTAGGCAGCCAAGGATTCCAGTGTACTCGATAGCTGTATCGATGCCGGCGCGGAACTCTTTAACACGGTCCGGATGGCAGGCGATGCCCCGTTCTCCCGCGGCCCAATCGCCCACAGGAAGGTTAAAGAGTACTTGAGTGAGCCGGTAGCGACGCAGCATCTCATCGAGGTCGGTCTTGTCGTACTCGTACGGAGACACGTACTCGACGCCTTTAAAGCCTGCTTCCGCCGCCGCGCCGAAGCGGTCTAGGAAGTCGACCTCGTTGAACATCATCGTTAGGTTGGCTGCGAGCTTGGGCATATCCTGAGTGGCTCCTTGGTGGATTGGATTCTATCTAGCCAATTATATTGGAGAGTAAGCCGTCGTCAACGGGTGATGGCGACAAAGGTATCCATTGTACTTGGACGACTGAACTCGATTGATGTCCCATGCCATTTGGAGAAACATGCGAAGCCTCGAATTTGCACTGGGGGTCTTGCCGGTTCCCGATGAACTGTGGACTCGCCGATCGTGATCACAAGAGTTGGTGTTTGGATCTCGATCGTGAAGCTAGCGGCAGCCGCCTGCGGCGGAGTGGCCGGTCTGACGGTCGTGATCGGGATCGACCCCTCGGTTGATTGCGTTGCCTTGGCCCGTGTTGTATCCTTTGGTGCCATGGAACTATCTCGCGTACTCGACTCACCATTCGCCTGGGCAGCGGCAGGATTTATCATCGGCCTCGCCCTGGGGGTCAGCGCTCTGTCCGCATGGCTCCTGGCGATAGGGTTTGGGGCATTTCTCGTCAACCTGAAGCTTCATGGTCCATCGCAGCATTGGAATGAGGGGTGGCTGTTCGCGGCCGGTCCTGCATTCATGATGGCGTGGGTATTTGGCTTCATTGTGCGCGGTCTAGTTTTCACCAGCTGAGCGACTGGCCTCGCCATCTCGCGCGGTTGTGGCCCACCGTTGCCACCCACGCCGATATTGAGGCTGTGTTTCCCTTGCGGGTGCACCTCCCGAAGAGAAGATAATAGTGTGAGGCACCCTCACACTCCCGGCAAAGGGGCTATGACCCTCTGCACATCCGCTCAAGGCCCGGAACCGGGGTCACAGGCCCACCAATAGGAGTGTGGCTCATCGATATGACACCTCCCAGTTTGACACAGCGTCCGCTGCACCAGCCTCCTCGGCGTTACACTCCTAGTCCTGATGGCGCGCGCAACATCTGGCCAATCGACATGACGCTCTCCGACCGACAAGGCGCGCGCAGCGCCTCATCGATATGAGAACCCCAACCCGACAAAGAGCACGCAGTGCCTCGCTGTTTGTGACGTGTGTGGTTGACCAGTTCTACCCAGAGGTTGGGGAGAGCACAGTCCGGTTACTGCGAAGGCTCGGCGTGGAGTTGGACTTCCCGGAAGGCCAGACCTGCTGTGGGCAGCCAGCGTTCAACTCCGGATTTAGAAGCGATGCTATGCCGGCCGCCCGTCGTTTCCTGGAAACCTTTAAAGATAGCCCCCAGATTGTCGTGCCGTCGGGATCGTGCACGGCGATGATCCGCGTCTACTACCTGGAGATGTTCCAGGACGACCTTGAAACGGCGCGATTGGCTATCGAAGTAGGCAAAAAGACCTTCGAGCTTTCCGAATTCATCGTGGACCAACTTGGAGTCACCGATCTGGCCGCCGCCTTGCCCGACAGGACACAAGGCCAGGGCCAACGGGTTGCCTACCACCCCGGCTGCCATCTGAATCGTGAGCTGGGCGTCGTGTCGCAGCCTCTTACACTCATGGACTCACTTCCGGAGATCGAGCTGGTTCCCTTTGAGCAAACGGATGTCTGCTGTGGATTCGGCGGTACTTTTTCGGTCAAGTACCCGGAGATTTCCGGAGCGATGCTCCGGGATAAGGTCGATGCCGTCCGAGACTCAGGGGCTGACACGTTGGCGGCGTGCGACGCCACATGCCTGATGCAGGTAGGCGGAGGCCTGGAGCGACAGTCGGTGTCGATTCGTACGGCCCATCTTGCCCAGATCCTGGATGAGGCGACATCGTAATGGAGACAAAGACAAAACAATTTAAAAAGACGACGGCTGCCACCATCGCAAATCCAGAGCTACAGTCCAGGCTCCGCAATCTCTACGACGGCTTTTACAAGGCACGAGATCGGGCTGTCGACGCCACACCCAACTGGGATGAGTTGTCAGACAAGGGGCGGGCCATCAAGGCTCACACCATTCAGCACTTAGGGCACTACCTGGAGATGGCCGAAGCCTGCGTCATCAAAGCAGGTGGCAAGGTATATTTCGCAAAGGATGCCGAGGCTGCCAACAAGTATGTGCTCGACCTGGCGCAATCCCGTGGTGTGCGCTCGGTGATCAAGAGCAAGTCCATGATCTCCGAGGAAATGGGGCTCAACCAGCGACTCGAAGAGGCCGGGATCAAGGCAGTGGAGACCGATCTGGGTGAGTACCTGATTCAGCTGAAGGGCGAGACGCCCTACCACATCATTGCCCCAGCGATTCACATGTCGAAGGCGGATGCCGCGGCTGTTCTCCAGGCACAATCGGATGTCCCCATCGGCGACTCGATTGAGGAAATGGCAGCCGCTGCTCGTGTGCAGCTCCGCGAGAAGTTCGTGGTCGCGGATATGGGAATTACGGGCGTGAACTTTTTGGTGGCCGAGACGGGAACAGTGGTGCTAGTCACGAACGAGGGCAACGGCAGGATGAGCACTTCGATGCCTCCCATCCACGTTGCGATCATGGGCATGGAGAAGGTGGTGCCGTCCATGGAGGACCTGGGCACCATGCTGCGATTGCTTGTGCGCTCAGCCACAGGGCAGCGTTTGTCCAGTTATGTGACTACGGTAACGGGTCCACGACAAGAGAGCGACGTTGACGGCCCGGACGAATTTCACTTGGTAATCGTGGATAATGGCCGCTCGAAGATGCTTGCCAACCCTGAAATGCGGGAGGCGCTGTACTGCCTGCGTTGCGGCGCATGCCTCAATGCCTGTCCGGTGTATCGGAAGGTGGGCGGCCATGCCTACGGTTGGGTATATTCAGGGCCCATTGGCGCGGTGGTTTCGCCTATGCTGACGAGCCTGCCAGAGGCCAGTGACCTCCCCCACGCGTCGAGCCTTTGTGGCGCGTGCCGCGAGACCTGTCCTGTACAGATTGACATACCCCGGATGCTGCTCCATATGCGTTCGGAACTGGCTGAGGGCCGTGTCGACCCAAAGGCCAAGAGTGCCCCACTGCTGGAGCGCCTGTCTATGAAGGCCTGGAGGATGTCGGTGGCCGGACCGATGATGCTGCGCGTATCGAATCGGCTGGGCCGCCTACTGCAGATGCCGATAACCAGGGGGGGTCGTGTCAAC